>NZ_ALXG01000033.1:0-98677 GCF_000512295.1 Fructilactobacillus florum 8D | reverse complement strand
AAAGACACTCAATTAATTGAGTGTCTTTTTTGCTAAGCGCTTAAATTATGGTTACTTAGCTTCTTTCGCCTGAGCTGCTTGGGCTAAGATGTTCAAATAGTTCAATGGTCGGTCAAACTGTGGCTGGAACAACATATCAACCATTGCTAAATCATCGATAGTATTGTGATTTTGAATGCAGACCGATAGTACATTACCAGATTGCGAAACATCGTATTTACTAGTCAGAGCGCCCCCCAAAATGCGACGGGTATCTGGATCGTAAACCAAGGACATCAAAACTGGTTCCGTGGTCAACATGAACTCGGGACGATAGTTGTCCTCAACGATTACCTGGTGTGCCTTGATTCCTTGCGCTTTTGCAGCAGCCATGTTCAAACCAGTTGAAACGTATGTCCGTCCGTACAACATCAAGCCTGATGAAGATTGCGTACCGAGGTATTTTACCTTATCTTCTGTCAAGTTTTCTCCGATTAGCATTCCCTGTCGTACAGCATTCGTAGCTAACGGAATGTAAGCATTCTTTCCAGTTGGATTGTAGTGTACGGCAGCGCTATCACCAGCGGCAAAGATATCAGGGTTGGAAGAATGCATGTAGTCATCGGTGATAATGGCTCCGTTAGGCATCATTTCCACTTTACCCTTGAGTAACTCGGTGTTGGGTTTAAAACCAATACACAAGATGGCAATATCCGACTTAACGGAACGCTGGTCTTCGGTTTTAACAATGATCCCATCATCAACTTCTTCAAAAGCAGAAACTTTAGTTCCAAGTTCTAATTTAACGCCATTTTGCTGATAATCATCAGCCAAAATGTCAGTAAATTTCTCGTCAAAGTATTTGTAAAGCACCCGATTAGCTCCGTCAATCAAATTAACTTCGTAATCTTGCTTTGAATAAGCCTCTGCTAATTCAGCACCAATGTAACCAGAACCGATCACAGTAATTGATTTTGCTTTAGGTGCCTCTTGGAATAATTTTTGTGCATCATGCCAGTTTTTACACAAGTAAACCCGTTTGCTCTCGATTCCGGGAATCGGTGGAACAATTGGTAAAGAACCAGAAGTCATAATCAATTTATCATACGTATCTTCTGTTTCAGTTCCCGTTTCTAAATTCTTAACCGTCACCTTTTTCTGGTCCGGATCAATCTTTGTAACTAAGTGCTCCATTTGCACATTTGCACCCAAGGATTTTAGTTCTTCGGGGCTAGAATAAAAAAGACCCTTAGGATCGTTATTTTTAATTTCTTTTCCGAGATATAAAGCAATCCCACAAGATAAAAATGAAATATTATCATTTTTTTCATAAATCGTTACTTCGGCATCTGGATGGTTAGCTAACGTTTGTTTCACGGCAAAGGTTCCGGCGTGCGTACAACCCACAGCAATAACTTTCATGATTTCTACCCCTCTCAAATTGAGTGTAATCGTTTACATTTATATCATAGCACGTTGTGAAAAAGCGTACAATAGAATTGCTAGAAATTTAATTATTTTTTTAATCAATATGACCTTATTATTACTTAGCCAAATGTTTGTAGCTGTTTGGCTGTATGCGTAAATGGTTCACAGCCGGCGCTCGTCACCCGCACACAATCTTCGATACGCACTCCTGCCACGCCTGGAATATAAATCCCCGGTTCCAGCGAAAAACACATGTTTTCTTGTAATACTAAATCATTGCCTTCCATGATAGATGGAAATTCATGTTCACTCATCCCAACACCATGCCCTAACCGGTGAATGAAGTATTCACCGTAGCCAGCTTTGATAATTACATCACGAGCAATTTGATCTAATTGAGCTGCCGTAATTCCTGGTCGCACTGCTGCCTGAGCTGCCAATTGGGCTTCTAAACAAACTTCATGAATCGCTTGCTGTTGTTTCGTTGGTTTTCCCACAGCCACAGTTCGACTAGCATCACTAATATATCCTTCATGTACTGTCCCTAAATCAAACAGCACTAGTTCGTTTTCCTGAATCTTGCGAGCACTCGTATCACCATGTGGCTGGGAAGCATGGGATCCAGCCTGGATTAACGTTGGAAAACTCATTTCCATCACGCCCCGTTTTTTCAAACGATATTCAATTTCAGCAGCAACGTCTGCTTCAGAAATCCCTGGCCGCACGGTTTCAAAACCGACTTGAAATGCAAAGTCGGCTTCCTGTCCCGCAGCTCGCAACTTTTCAAGTTCATCAGAGGTTTTAACCAAGCGTAGTTGTTCTACTAACGGGGTCAAATCAAATTCAAAAGTTGCTGCCGGAAATTCTGCTTGCAGCGCTTGCAGCCGCCCCACTGTTAGATTATCCTTCTCAATTGCAAAGTGGTGCAATGCTCGGTGCCGACTACGCAAGTGATCAGCAATCTTTTGAAATGGATGCTCATGATCGAGATAACCTTCCACGGCATAAGGCCACCCTGACTTCTGAATGTCCTCGACCTCAAGCGCTGGCGCAAAAAGGAAGGGATCATCATCGGGAAACACAAATAATGCTAGAACCCGTTCAATCGGATCGCTACCAAATCCAGTAAAATACTGAATGTCCTCAAAGTTACTGATATAAGCTGCATCAACTTCGTGTTGCTGTAGTGATTGCTGTAACTCTTGTAACTTATTCATCTAATCATCCTCCTTTTAAATCTGGTCAAAAGCATAGCACACTACCAAAATTGCTGCTAGGTTACTCAATCAACTTTGCAGTTACAATTAACCGCCGAGTTTCTCCCGGATTACCTGATGCACATGTCACTAAAGTTAAGAGTTTTTGATTTGGATGGTCATCTAAGACCGAAACATCAGTTTCAGGAACAACTTTAATTTGACTAATTTGATAACGGTAATCATGCTTAAGATTCGTAATTGTGACCATCTGCCCTTTTTTAGCTCGAGAAAGCGGTGAAAACAACACGTTTGGATCCTTCATGTGATGGCCTGCCAAGGTATAGTTTCCCTGGCCCATTTTCTGTGACGCTTTCATGGTGCCCGCTCCGATAGTGAGGTTTTGCGTATTTAAGCCTTTAAAGATGGGCAGTTCGATGTTAAGCTCCGGGATTGAAATTTTGCCAATCGCCGCAGTTTGTTTTGCTTTTTGACTTTCTAAAAATGAATCATCAGAGACGGCCTTAACATTCTCATATTTATATTCAGCGCGTTGTTGCTGCCCCCGTTTCACCTCTGCATGAGAGATTTTTTCGACCTTCTGTTGTGATTGATGACTAATCCACCAGCTTTGTAGCTGGGAATTAAACACTAAGCCCAGACCAATCAGCAATAATATCGTGATCAAGAGATCTTTTAATATTCTTCGTACCCAATGATGTTGCTGTTTTCGTTTCATAAGCGCCCTCCAAGCAAAAAAGCCATTGATATTCAATGACTTTGCATTTACTCGTTATCTTAGCATATAACTAGGTTTATTTACTATGATCTTGCGTATTCCGAAGTAATCCGGCAATCAGTAATCCAACCAGCGCAACTCCAAAGAACGTCCAGTACACCGCATGGAAACCAGCCTGATTAGCCGCTGTCAGTGACTTACCAGCTGCCGTTCCCATTTTTGTAAAGTTAACTAGGATCAGGGTCGCAACCGCAACTCCAGTGGAACCAAGTACTTGTCGCACGGTAGTGATGACCGCCGTTCCGTGTGAAATTAACTGAGTTGGGAGCGAATTAGCACCTAACGTAACCGCTGGCATCATGACAAAGGCATTCCCACCCTCAATTAACATAGCAAGCGCAATCATGATCCAAATCTGGTGAATCGTTAATAGGGCTAATAAGCCCCAACCAATTACAATCATCAACATTCCAATCAACATCGTTGGTTTGAAACCGATTTTATCGGCTAGTGTCCCAGTAATTGGATTTAAAATACTCAATAGCGCCGCACCAGGAACTAACGCCATACCAGAAATGAAGGGAGTAACGCCCAGTACATCTTGATAGTAAAGTGGGAAAATGATGGTCACTACAATCAGCGAAATATATGAAAATCCAGTTAGTAAGACTGCTAAATCATAATTAAAAACCTTCATCACCCGTAAATCTAGTAATGGATTACTAATCGATAACTGGCGACGCACAAAGAGCGTTAGCAAAATTAGCGAACCAAGCATAATTATTAGTAGTACCGCCCCGTTAGCTTCTAATTTGCCAATCTCCGTAATGCAATACAGTACTCCAATCAAACCAAGCGAGTAGCAAATCGATAACCAATCTAACTTAGTGGCAATTCGAGGCATCACGTCGCGCATGACCAAGAATGAAACACCTAAAATCAAGGTGATCACCACCATAAAAAAGACAAATAATCCCCGCCACGTCGTGTAATTCAACACAATCCCAGAAATAATTGGGCCACATGCTAGGGCCGATCCCATCACTAAACCAGCAATCCCCATGATGGTCCCACGCTTTTCTTCTGGCGTAATCTCTAATAAAACGGTCTGATAGGAAGGAAATAAGACACCAACGGCCATTGCTTCCATCACTCTTCCCACCAGCATTACCCAAAAAGTGGGAGCTGCCAAAATAATCAAAGTTCCGACATCAAAGAGTACTAAAACACTAATAAACAAGGTTTTAAAGCTCAAGTTGTTCAAGAGCCAGGGACTAATCGGCATCGTAATACACATTACAATCATAAAACCAGTGGTTAACCACTGAACCGTATCTGCAGAAATCCCAAAATAATTAATAAGCGTCGGATAAGCCGTTGATAATGACGACTGACTAATCGACATCGTAAACGTTCCAATCAGCATTGTAACGATAAACCAAAATCGCCAACCGGAACTCATTGCCTGTTTCGTTTCCATTTACAAGTTCCTTCCTTTTTTGAATTTTTCCAAAGTTAATTATACTCCATGTTGATCTTTAAAAAAAGGAGACTTTATCAATCGCACAATCATTTAGCTTGCAACTAATCATTAAATAATCGTAATCCTGGTAGCCAATTAACCATCAAAAAAGCCCCCTAAAAATGATTTTGGGGGGCTTGTGGTCATCAGTTAACACCTTTAAAATTGAATATTTCCCTGGATTCGTGGAAAGGGAATCACGTCACGAATATTATCCATTCCCGTTACGTACATCAATAACCGCTCAAAGCCAATCCCAAAACCACCATGTTTGGCTGCTCCATAGCGACGAAGGTCAAGATACCACTCATATTCAGATTGAGGTAACCCAAACTCTTTCATTTTGGCTGCTAAAACATCCGTCCGTTCTTCGCGTTCACTACCACCGATCAACTCTCCAATCCGCGGAACTAACAAATCGGCGGCGGCCACCGTCCGTTGATCATCGTTATCGCGCATATAAAATGCCTTGATTCCACGTGGATAATCAGTCACAAAGACGGGACGCTTAAAGATTTCTTCAGCTAAATATTGTTCATGTTCTGCTTTTAAATCAATTCCCCATGCCACTGGGAACTTAAAGTCAACGGGAGCCGCTTGTAACCGTTCAATTGCTTCTGTATAAGTAATCCTAGCAAATGAGTTTTGAAGGGTTGCTTGTAGTCGGGCTAACAATTGGTCATCCACATTATCATTCAAAAATTGGAGATCTGCACTGGCATGTTGTAATAAATATTCAATGACGTATTTCAATAAGGATTCTGATACATCGAGAATATCAACTAGATTAACAAAAGACATCTCTGGTTCAATCATCCAAAACTCAGCAGCATGTCGCTTAGTATGAGAATCTTCAGCCCGAAAAGTTGGACCAAAGGTATACACATTACGAAAGGCCATCGCAAATGCTTCTACCGGTAACTGTCCACTAACCGTTAAATTAGTTTCCTGACCGAAGAAATCCTGGTTAAAATCAAGTTTTTTATCGGCCGTCTTGGGGGGATCATTCGGATCAAGGGTCGTTACCCGAAACATCTCCCCGGCTCCCTCTGTATCACTACTAGTAATGATCGGGGTATTGACATACACAAAATCATGATGTTGTAAATATTCATGAATTGCAAACGCCGCCTGCGAGCGAATCTTAAAAACCGCATAGAAAGTATTCGTGCGAGGGCGCAGATGCGCAATTGTGCGTAAATATTCCCATGAATGTTGTTTTTTTTGTAGCGGATAATCATTGGCAGCAACCCCGGCAGTCGTGATCGTTTGAGCCTGTAGCTCAAACGGTTGCGGAGCTTCTGGGGTTGGCACCAGCTCCCCTGAAATCGTCACTGCCGAAGCAATCGAAAGTTTCGTAATTTCTGTAAAATTTTCAAGCTGACTGGCTTTGGCAATCACTTGTATATTGCGAATGTAAGAACCATCGTTAACTTCTAAAAAAGCAATTTTTTTAGAGGAACGAATAGTTCGAATCCAACCAGAAATTTGAATTTGATGCTGTTTTTGCCCCTCGTTCGTTGTATATAAATCTTTAACTAAAACATTAGCCATTTGCTACTCTCCTTTTTGGATACAAAAAGACCTCATCACTAGGGACGAGGTCTTCGCGGTACCACCCAAAATTGCCTATCAACTGATAAGCCAGCTCAGTTTTTGATAACGGTCAAAAGCCGGCGGTCTAGTTAACCACAACTTCAGGGTGTTTTTCACTCGAAAACTCAGTTCCGCTCGCACTATCCGAAACTCGCTATCATTTGTTAATCGAACTACTATTCCTGATTAGTCATTTTCAAAAGCAAGTGTACTTGATTTATTTATAAAAAGCAACTTAATTTTTCCGTAAAGCGACACAAGTACCCTCTGGGACCTTGAAATTATCCTGTAACATTGTTAACTTACCTGTGTCGCGATTTCTGGCAAATAACGATAAATTATCACTCTCTTGATTGGCCACTACCACGTAACGCTGATCGCAATTAAAGTTAAAATCACGCGGAAATTCACCACCAGTCGAAATTAGTTGCACCTGCTTAACACTACCATCAGGCTGAATCGCAAACACTGCCAACGTATCATTTCCTCGATTGCTAACGTAAACAAAGCGATGGTCTGCAGAGATGTGAATGGCTGCAGCACCATTATGCGTCGTCCAGTCGGTAGGAATCGTCGAAACAACTTGTTGAACCGTTAGCTGCGCCGTTTCCTCATCATAATCCAACACGGCTAATTCGCTACTCAATTCCCCAACTAGGTAAACTTTTCCGAGTTCTTCCACGTAATCGGCATGACGAGGACCAAAACCGGGACTAGTCTGCATTTGGTTAACCAAGTGTAACTTGCCAGTATTATCTAGATCATAGCAATATAAGCGATCGAGTCCTAAATCACAGACTAGCACCCGTTGGTCAAACAATCTATCCGCATAGTGAGGGTGCGGACCATCTGCCTGTTCTGGTTGTGGTCCGACCATTCCCTGATCCTGAACTCGATCAGTCTCTGTCAGGGTCTGATCTGAATTAATTCGATACACCGTAACCACTCCAGAATGATAGTTTGCACTCAGTACTAACTGACGCGTCTCATCCACCGTTACGTATGCCGGACTGCTACCAGGTTCCATCACCTGTTGCAAGCTAGATGCTGGTAGCGTATTACCATCTAACCCCACCAGACCACCATACGGTTCCGCTTGTGAATCATCCCGATTGATAGCATAAATGACATGCTGGTTAGATTCTGCCAGATAAGTCGGTGAACCCGCTTTTCCGACCAGGGTCAGATTTTGCAGTCGTTCTGTTTGCGTATCTAATTCTACTTGATAAATTCCTTCGCTACTTTTTCTCGTATAAGTCCCAATTAAAAATTTTTCCGTCATCAGTTGCCTCCCGCGATCTTTTTTTGATTATTACATAAAGCCAGCGTGTGGTAAAGTTAGCAATTTTACTAACCAATGTGGTTTTCTTTTAAAATCTGGGCAACCTCAGTCTCCATCTCAGGAGTCCGTTTCCATTCCTCAAACTGGGGAGTTTGCTCCGTTGGCATTGTAAAGTTAGCGTTCAGATAGTGCTCATATTTTTGGACGTGAATTGAGTGCGGGATGTTTAACTGTAGAATTCGAACCTGTTGCAACTGTTTGCGCTCCACCGCTAACTCAGCTCGCCCATTTTGAACCATATTACTGATTTCTAAATACTTAGACCCATCCAACCGGGTGATTTCTTCAATCAAGGTCAAGGTTTCATGACTTTTTAGTGACATACTGATTTCTCCCGTTGCTGTTTTTTCCTACAGATGCTCCCCGACGTTTAGCACTCAGGCGATTCTGCTGATCTTTGAATTTTTCCCACGTGCTCTCCTTGCGATCATGCTTCATAAACTTCGTTTTTTTGGTGTATTTCATGGTTACTACTTCCTAAACGAAAAAAGAATTGCACTAACAATTCTTTTCATAATTATTCTACCGTCACACTTTTTGCAAGATTTCTTGGCAAATCAACATTAAGTCCCTTATTAAGACTGGTATAGTATGCCAATAATTGAGCGGGCAAAACACTTAAAAGTGGTGTTAATAAT
The DNA here is from genome assembly GCF_000512295.1 of Fructilactobacillus florum 8D. Classification (NCBI taxonomy): domain Bacteria; kingdom Bacillati; phylum Bacillota; class Bacilli; order Lactobacillales; family Lactobacillaceae; genus Fructilactobacillus; species Fructilactobacillus florum. Next base: position 90,237 of record NZ_ALXG01000033.1, on the reverse strand, counting down.
TCGTCAACATCAGGGATCACAAATGTATCCCCTGCTTCTGAGAGACCTGCTCGCGCAATTACAAACGTCTTCGCTCCCCGCGCCTCCGTCTCAGCCAGATTACTTCGAGTTAAGCTGGCAGTCCGACTAGCAGTAATAATCCCAATCACTGGCGTGCCGGCTTCAATCAAAGCAATCGTTCCGTGCTTCAGTTCTCCGGATGCAAAACCTTCTGCGTGTACATACGAAATTTCCTTTAATTTGAGCGCCGCTTCGATAGAGACCGTATAATCAATGCCTCGTCCGATATAGAAGGCCTGCTGAGCGTTAACAAAAGCGTCTTGGGCTACTTTTTCAATCTGAGCCTTTTCATCAACAATCATTTGCATCCCCTGTGCTACCAATGCAAGTTGTTGTTTCAGATTAAATTGACGTGCAACTGCACGATTAAGGTGTTCTCCGACTGCCTTAGCTAAAATGGCTTCTAAGGCAATTTGGGCAGTGTAAGCCTTGGTTGAGGCAACTGAAATTTCAGGCCCAGCATCTAATAGTAGCGTGAAAGTTGCCTCCCTGGAAAGCGTTGAATTGGCAACGTTTGTAATCGTTAAGCTTGGATAGTGCTGTTGGTTAACATTTACCAATACTTGGCGACTATCTGCAGTTTCTCCACTTTGGGATAGGAAGATAAAGAAGGGATGCTCAGAAAGTAAGGGTTCATCATACGCAAACTCAGAAGCCACCCGAACCTCCGTTGGAATCCCGGTCAACCGTTCTAACTGCATTTTCCCGACTAAACCAGCATGGTAGCTTGTCCCTGCTCCCACTAAGTAGATTCGATCGGCATTTGCCATTGCTTTCAGTAGGTTTGGGTCAAGGACTGTTTGTCCATCTTGACTAAGGTATTTAGCGGAAAGACGTCGCATCACGTTGGGCTGCTCATCGATCTCTTTCAACATGTAATAAGGATATGTTCCTTTATCAGAAGCACTTGGATCAACATTGACCGTAAATTCCCGGCGAGTAACCAGTTGCCGCTTTGAATCATAGATTTGCAGCTGGTCAGCTTTAACCACACAAACATCTCCGTCTTCAATTTCCACAAATTGATGCGTTACATCCAGCATCGCAATCGAATCAGAACAAATCACATTACAATCGGTTCCCCGTCCAATTAACAGTGGGCTCTTGTTTTTCGCCACATAAAGAGCCGTTGGGTCTTTTCGATCCATCATTACCATTGCATACGATGAATCTTTCAACAAACTAATTACCTTAAAAAAAGCATCTGTAGTTGATAGGTGATCGATCGTCACAAACTTGTCAACCAACTGTACAACCACTTCGGTATCAGTCTGACTTTTAAAACTCACTCCTTGTAGGTACTGATCTTTGAGCTCCTGAAAATTTTCAATCACTCCATTATGTACCAGATAAAATCGTTCATCGTCAGAATACTGCGGATGCGCATTTTCAACCGTAACGCCACCATGCGTTGCCCAGCGCGTATGACCAATCCCAGTAGAACCTTGATCAGCAGCAGTGAGTTTTTTTTGTAAATCATTAATACTACCAGTAGTTTTAACTAGATGAGTCTGTTGATCAGCCGTTTCAACAAAGATTCCCGCAGAATCATAGCCCCGGTACTGTAATTTTTCCAGTCCCTGCACTAAAATATCAGTCGCCTTTGGATTGCCGACAACGCCTACTACTCCACACATAATTGTATCCTCATTTCAAATTGGTATAGATGTATATTCTAATTTTTAAGTTTAACAACCACTATAATGGTAGTATTTTGTGAGATTGTTGTCAAACATTTTGCCAAATTGGTCTACTGGTTAAAAAAGAACAGTTAAAAAACTGTTCTCCAAAAAGCTAATTTAATTGTTTAACCACCTGTGCGATTTTTTCAGCGTACTGTTGACTTTCCTCTTGAGTTGGCGCCTCAACCATAACCCGCAGTAATGGTTCCGTCCCACTCGGGCGAACCAAAACCCGACCATTACCATTCATTTCAGTTTCAACCTGATCAATTGCTTGTTGGACCTCTGGATGGTGCAGGGCTTGTTCTTTATCAGTAACCGTCACGTTTACTAAACTTTGAGGATATTTTTGTACTTCGGCTGCCAGTTCAGATAGGGATTTACCCGTTTCTTTCATGATGGACATTAATTGCAAGCTGGTCAGCATTCCGTCGCCTGTAGTATTAAAGTCAAGGAAAACAATGTGTCCTGACTGCTCCCCACCTAAGTTATATCCATCAGCTTTCATCGCCTCGACTACGTAACGATCACCAACTTTAGTTTTGACACTTTGCAAACCATGGGCTTCCATGGCTTTATACATACCGAGATTGCTCATTACCGTAGTCACAATGGTATCTTGTTTTAGTCGACCATGATCATCAAAATATTTCCCGCAAATGTACATAATCTGGTCGCCATCAACAATGTTTCCCTGCTCATCAACGGCAATGCATCGATCACCATCACCATCAAAAGCAATGCCCAGCTGTGCTCCTTCGGCAACTACCTGCTTTTGTAATTGTTCTGGATGCGTGGATCCAACCTGCTGGTTAATGTTGATCCCATCGGGAGTCGTGGCATTGGTCGTAAAATCAAGATCAACATCAGCGTACAAACGAGGAACAAGCGCACTGGCAGCCCCGTTAGCTGCATCAACACACACTTTGAGACCCTTAAGATTATCTGGAATTGTCTGGGCTAGAAAATGTAAATATTTTTGTCCAGCTTCCGTATAATTATCGGCAACTCCCAATCCGGTCGCAGCCGGACGCGGTAAATCATCCGTGGGACTCTCTAACATCGCTTCAATGTCTGCTTCAATCTCATCTGATAGCTTATAACCATCTCCACCAAAAAACTTAATACCGTTGTATTTTGCCGGATTATGTGATGCGGTAATCATTACTCCTGCATCAGCATTTTGATCCCGAACGAGATAAGCAACTCCTGGAGTCGTGATGATTCCTAACCGAATAACCTCGATTCCAACCGATAGTAATCCAGCGACTAAAGCATCTTCAAGCATCTGTCCGGAAATTCGGGTATCTCGAGAGACCAACACTCGGGGCTGGTGGTCAGTGGCACTCCGCTTAGTCAGTGCATATCCTCCCGTTCGTCCGGCTCGAAAAGCCAGTTCGGGCGTTAAATCCTGATTGGCAATTCCACGAATTCCATCTGTTCCAAAATACTTCATAGTTGCTCTCCATTCGAATTATTGTTCATTTTTTTCAGCTTGTTTGGGGACTTCTGTGGTTTGATCATCCTTAGCGATTTCAAGTTTCACCTTGGTCGTCGAGGGCGAGATCACAACGTTCACCGTTTTTCCATGAAGATCTTGGGCATCAATTACCGCCGTCGTCCGCGTTGTTTTATTAATTGGTTTTTGAAGGTTAACCTGTGCTACCACTTGCTTAATCCGTTCGATTTCATCGATCGGTCCCGTGATATGAACTTGCTGGACCTGCTGGCTGGTTTTTACAACGTGATGTCCCGTGGCAATTTGATTTTTATCATAGGCAGGTTTAACCGCATAGGTTTTGGTTGCTCGTTTTTGCAAGTTAATTTTAATTTTATCTGGATTAATTTTAGCATTAATCTCTGAATTAAGCCCAGCTGGTTGCAGTTTAACAACATGCTTTCCTGGTGTCAAACCAACTAAATTGGCATTAACTTTAAAGTTTTGGGTGTTGGCAGTCGTTGTCACCAAAGCTGCTGGCCCTTGAAGAGTTACCTTGACTTTGTCTGGATAGCCAATCACAAAGTAGTGGTCGGAATTTACGTTTAATTGCAATGGTACCTCCACCGTTTTCCGAGTCACTGCAGAAATCTTTCTGCTCGTTTGGCTCGGGGTATGATAGGTATTTCCTAACTTATCATCATGTACCATAAAAAACAGACCCATTACAATTAAGAAAGATACAATCAATGCAAAGGTCTTGCTATCATAAAAATGCTTCATTGCTTATCACCCCGAAAATGAGTGTGGACAAAATCAACGGCCTCTGCCAGCAGCGAACGATGGGGTTTTTGCGCTTTTCGAATCAGTTGACTACGCAAATATTTTAGATAATCAGCTTGCGTCATGCCACGCAATAATTCGTTGTTTCGCGTAATTGAAACCTCTCCCGTCTCTTCTGAAATTACAATGGTAATCGCATCCGTCACCTCAGAAATACCAACTGCTGCTCGATGTCGCGTTCCAAGTTCCTTTGGAATTAAATTGCTTTGAGAAAGTGGCAAATAGGCTGCGGCCGCCGCCACCCGACCGTCTTGAATAATCACTGCGCCATCGTGTAGTGGGGTATTCGGGATAAAAACGTTGATCAAAAGCTGACTTGAAATATCAGCATCCAATGGAATCCCGGTTTCGATATACTCTTCTAACCCGGTTTTCATCTGGATCGCTATCAAGGCCCCAATCCGTCGTTTTGACATATATTGAATCGCACTATCCAAAGCTTGAATCATTTTTTCCGTCTGAACCTGTTCTTGTTGCAACTGATTAAACACGGAGCGTTGTCCTAATTTCTCTAAGCCTCGTCTGATTTCAGGCTGAAAAATCACGATACAGCCAATAACTCCCCAATTAATCACTTGATCCAAGATCCATGAGGTCATAGTGAGTCCTAGATACCAGCTTGCTACCCGCGCCAGAATTAAAATAATAATTCCGCGCAACAGCTGAATTGAACGGGTTCCGCGCAGCAACATAATTAGTTCATAAATTAAAATCCAGACTACTAAAATATCAATCAAATTGCTTAAGTTATGTAGTGTCAGGAGTCGATCCCATGCAATTCCCATTCCAAAGTTTCCTTTCAACTAGTTTCTCAGTTCATTATAGCACGCCCGACCCATCGATTTATAGGTGAGTGAGCGAGCTCAATCAGAATAAATTAGATAAAATGATAGTTTTTTATTAACTTTTGCGGTTTAATTTAAGTAAAACATCATGAGGTGCTGAAAATGACAATTAGCAAAAAGTGGCAGATCCGAATTTTCTTTCTTATCTGGCTCATTTTTATCAAACTGTTTATTAGAGAGTCATTGTTTGGATTTCTGTTGCTAAATACGTTTCTAGGTTACATTCCAATCGAACTGAGTTTTCACATTAAAACCAATTCCAAACAACAATCAGCGCTGGTCTTTTGGCCCCTAACCATTGTTTGGCTGTTATTCTATCCTAATGCTCCATACATCCTAACTGATCTCCTACACCTATCCTGGTTGAATCCAAATGATTTAAACGGGATGTTAAAACTTGATGGTCACATCTGGTTCTTATATACTTGCTTGCTAATTAGTGCTCTCACCTGTGCCTTTATCGGTTTCTGGGGATTACTCCATGTTGCTCGCTCACTGGACAATCGCTTGCACTTAAGCTCAGAGCTATTTGGCTTTCTTACCACCTGTGGTTTGATCTTTCTAACTTCAATTGGACTTTATATTGGTCGTTTTCTGAGAGTTCATACGGTTTATTTAATTATCAAGCCAAAATTTTACGTCGACCTCTTTCTTAACATGTGGAACCGGCAAATGATTATTTTCGTCATCATGATGACCATTATTCAACTAGTAATTTACTGGATCTATACTCTCATTACCGCTGCCCAACAAGATTAATTTGCTTAAAGAAGAGCCGTCTGACTGGAGATTAATCCCAGTGAGACGGCTCTATTAGTTTTTTAAATTTAACTATCGGAGCAGCTCAAATCACGAGTGCTACTCTGGTTCTACACCAATCACGCGGACTTCTGTTTCTAACTTCACCCCAGTCTGGTTATAGACGGTCTGTTGGACATGCGCAATCACGTTCAGATAATCTGTGGCAGTTGCTTGGTTAACATTCACAATAAAACCTGCGTGCTTTCGTGATACCGCAGCTCCTCCCGACTGATATCCTTGTAATCCAGCTTCGTGAATAAGTTTTCCCGCAAAATACCCCTTCGGACGCTTAAAAACACTGCCACATGAAGGATACTCGAGTGGTTGTTTTGATTTTCGCAAATAATTTAGGTGATCCATTTCTTGCTGAATCAAGTTCCGAATTCCTGACCACAAGCGAAAGGTTGCTTGCAAAACCACCATTTGCGAGGCTTGCACTGCACTGTGGCGATATGAAAAATCTAATTCGGCATTGTCTAATCGCTTAAGTTCGCCCTGTTCAGTCAACACCAGAGCACTTTCTAACACTTGTGCGGTTTCACCACCATAAGCTCCCGCATTCATGTAGACCCCTCCACCAACACTTCCGGGAATCCCTGCGGCAAATTCTAATCCAGTCAATCCTGCTCGTTGCGCCGCCTTAGTAGCTGCAATGTAAGCAGCCCCTGCATCAGCTATCACCCGTTCATCAGTAGTTTTAATCTGATCCATCTTGGTTAAGATCATGGTTAACCCCCGAATGCCACCATCTCTAACAATCAAATTGCTGGCGTTTCCCAGGACGGTCACTGGCAGTTCCAAGTTTCGTGCAGTTTCTATGAGTTGCTGAGTTTCCGCAACCGAACGCGGAAACGCTAAAAAATCAGCTGGACCACCAGTTTTGGTCCACGAGTAATGTGATAACGGCTCATCTTTTAAAATCTTAATTGTGGGTAGTAAGGTCGCGATATCTGTTGTCATTGTCATTAGTTCCTTTCACGCATTACCCCTATTTTAGCACGCGGACCCCATGAAAACCACGAAATCATGATATACTAAAAGCAACTTGACCAACTTAATTGTCTATTAAACTATCTGCCTAAGGGGGCCTTTAATCGTGAACTTCGTTGCTATTGACTTTGAAACAGCAGCTGGGCAACGGGCCAGTGCTTGTTCGATCGCCCTAACCGTTGTCCGTCAAGATCAGATTGTCGATGAATTTTATTCATTGATTAATCCAGAGCAAGAGTTTTTCTGGCGCAACGTTCAGATTCATGGCATTCACGCAACTGACGTAGCTACAGCACCAACATTCCCCGCCGTCTGGGAGATTATTCGCCCGCTTTTTCGACCGGATCGGCTAATCGTTGCCCATAACAATCGCTTTGATAACAGTGTCTTGACTAGCAGTCTAAAACGCTATCACTTGCCAGCCGTTCACTATCAAACCATTGACACCGTGCAGACCTCTCAGAAATTTTATCCTGAACTTCCAAATCATAAACTAGACACCGTCAGCAAGCACTTAGGAATCGAGTTACACCACCATCATAACGCCCTTGATGATAGTCGAGCTTGTGCCAAAATCTTATTAGAAGAAGAACACCAGTTTAGCAGCCCGACGCTGGCCACTTTCATCACCAATATCTAAATCACGATCCTGGTTTCCAATTGCAAAGTCCTAATTAGCGAACTTTCTTTGCTTGGTTCCCACTGGATCGTTTTTTTATTTGCATCACGACCGTGGTAGGCGTGCTTTGCGTAATTTGAAATCCAAATTTTTCGTAAAGATGCCGAGCAGTCTGATTACTTCGATAAACCTCTAGCCAAACAGAAGTAAGCATGCTTTGGGAAAAAAACCAATCGAGCGCGGTCGCCATCAACGCCGTTCCAATGCCAAGTTGCTGATCAACCGCCCGGACTGCAATGCCCAGCTCACCGCTGGTAGGAGTAGTCGCCACAATTGAAACTAGCCCAACAAACTGATCTGAGCACTTGGCCACGATCAATACCGCCCTGCTAGAATATTTAATGGTTTGTAAATCAGCCGCTAGTTGCGCTACTGACTGGTTCAGATTAGCCACTCGAAATTGGGAAGTTTCTGCTGTAAGTTGTTTAAGTAAACTCAATACTGCTACTGCATCGTTGGCATCGGCGGCGCGCAACGTAACTTCACTCATCAGCTGGTCGTTTTAAAGTCGCAACTAGCTGGACAAACAAGGTTCCATGCGCAGTCAAGGTTACAGTACGGGTCGCTTCGTCTTCCTGATCAGCTCGTTTTAAACTTACCCGCAAGTAATCAGCTGGTAACAAGTCAGCAATCCATTGCGACCACTCGATGACTAATACTCCGTCGCTGTCAAAGTATTCTTCAAGACCCAAATCAGCCCCGCCTCCGTTTTCCAACCGATAAGCATCCATATGATAAAGTGGCAGGCGTCCATCATGGTATTCTCGCATGATTGTAAAGGTCGGGCTCCGAACCAGTTGCTTAATTCCTAAGCCCGTTGCTAATCCTTTCGTAAACGTGGTCTTCCCGGCACCTAAATCCCCATCAAGTAAAATAACGGTTCCCTTGGGGAGTCGCTGAGCTAACTGTTCCCCCACTTGTTGAGTTTCCGCAGCACTATGCGTGATAATTTCTTTACTTTCCATCGGATCAGAGTGCCTGAGCGGCCGTAATCAAAGCCACTTTATAGACATCTTCACTATTACAGCCCCGTGATAAGTCAGAAACTGGTTTATTTAGACCCTGCAAAATTGGACCAATTGCTTCAAATCCGCCTAAACGTTGCGCAATTTTATACCCAATGTTCCCTGATTGTAGTTCCGGAAACACAAACACATTAGCCTGCCCCGCAACGGGTGAATCAGGTGCTTTTTGTGCTGCAACCGTTGGTACAAAGGCTGCATCAAATTGTAATTCACCATCAACTGGAAAATCTGGGTGTGCTGCTTGAGCTGCCCGCGTTGCTTGTTGCACTTTTTCAACGGCTGCTCCTGCTGCCGAACCAGCGGTAGAAAAACTCAAAAGGGCTACCTTGGGATCAATGCCAAAGAGTCGAGCTGTTTCTCCACTTTGTAAAGCAATTTCTGCTAACTGTTCTGCAGTTGGATCAATATTAATTGCTGCATCTGCAAATAAGTAGCGTTGGTTATTGCGTTGCATGACAAATGAACCACTAATCAATTGCACCCCTGGCTTCGTTTTAATAATCTGAAGCGCTGGTCGCACCGTCTCACCAGTTGCATGGACTGCCCCAGAAACCATCCCATCGACATCGCCTCGATAAACCATCGTCGTTCCATAATAATTAGCATCTTTTAACCACTCTAAGGCTTGCATGGCATCCGTCTTTCCGGAACGCCGATCAACAATTGACTGTACCATTGCTTGTAATTGCTCTGCGTCAGTAGTTTCTGGATCGATTAACTTGATTCCGGTTAAGTCAAAATTGCCATTTGCAGCAGCTTGCTGAATCTCAGCTGTTTTTCCCAATAATACTGGCAGCGCTAGCTGTTCCTGCTGTAGGCGACTGGCTGCTTCAATGATGCGAGGATCGTTCCCCTCTGGAAACACCAACTTAATTTCACGACCATGTAATTTGTTTTGTAGTCCTGCAAATAAATCCATACTATTTCTCCTATGATTGCTTAGTAATCGTTGCTGGCAGTTGCCAATTAATCGGGGTTTCCCCCATTGCAGTCAGCGCGGCGTTTGTTTTTGAAAAGGGGCGGGAGCCAAAGAAACCACGATTAGCTGATAGCGGACTAGGGTGCGCCGATTGAATGACGACATTGGTTTTTGTATCAATTAGTTTGATCTTAGCACGTGCCGCTCGTCCCCATAAAATGAAGACTACCGGTTCAGCTCGTTGTGACAATTTGGCAATCGCATAGTCAGTCAGTGCTTCCCAGCCATGATTGCGATGAGAATAGGCTTGTCCCTGACGAACGGTGAGTACCGAATTTAAGAGGAGCACTCCTTGTTCCGCCCAACTTTTTAGATAACCATGCTGAACGGGCTTAATCCCCAAATCATGTTCAAGTTCGAGATAAATATTGCGCAACGATGGCGGGATTGAAACTCCCGGTGCCACAGCAAAGCTAAGCCCAATTGCTTGTTGTGGTTCATGATAGGGGTCCTGCCCCAAGATAACTACCTTTGTTTTACTAAAGGGTGTCCACTCAAACGCTTGAAAGATATGTTGCATAGCTGGATAAACCTGGTGCTGATTATACTCAGTAACCAAAAAACGCCGGAGTTCTTGATAATATGGCTTTTCAAATTCCGGCTCGAGCACCGGCCACCAGTCGTTAGCAATAAATTGTTTCATGATTTCACCTCGTGCATATTTTATCATATCAAAAGAAAAAGCAGTGCGAGTTTCCGCATCTGCTCAATAATGTTTCATAACACGCTCAATTTGTCTTTCTTGATCACGCTTTTTAAGCGTTTCTCGTTTGTCATAGACATGTTTTCCTTTGGCAACTCCAATTAAAACCTTTGCAAAATTGTGCTTGAGGTATACTTTTAACGGAACCACTGTTACACCCTTAGTTTGAACCGCTGTTGCCAACCGCTTCAACTCCTGCTTGTGTAAGAGTAGCTTTCTTCGCCGGAGCGGGTCATGGTTAAACTGATTTCCTTCGGTGTACTCATTAATGTGAACATTCATTAAATAAGCTTCCCCAGCCCGCACTGCGACAAACCCATCTTTAAGATTTAAACGTCGATTACGAACTGATTTGATCTCAGTTCCAGTCAGCGCAATTCCGGCTTCATAGGTCTGTTCGATAAAATAATCATGTCGCGCTTTGCGATTGGTTGCCATCACATTGGTGTCTGCCTGATTGTGACGTTTTTTCGCCATTCCAATTCACCCTTTTATTTTCTTTTTTGAACAGTAAAACGGTGTCTAGTTCCAAGTTGTTTGCCATGTTTCTGCTTAACTGGCGATTGATGGCGCCGTTCGCCTTGACTTCCATGATGAGAAGCATGCGAGCGCGTTGGTAATAAATCTGTTTTCGGGGTGTTTTCGGGGTGTAAGATTTCAAAATCAACTGTACTTTGATCAACATCCACCGCCACACACTTCACTTGGATATCCTGACCAATTTTATAAGTTCGTTTAGTATTACTACCAACCAGTGCCATATATTTATCAACATACTGATAGTAATCATCTTTCATTCGGCTGATATGCACCAGACCTTCAACCGTATTTGGCAATTCAATAAAAGCTCCAAACTTCATCACAGAACTAACTACTCCGTCGAATTCTTCTCCAATCCGATCGCTCATGTACTGGGCTTTCATCATGGCATCAACGTCGCGCTCTGTGGTAACCGCACGCCGTTCATTATCAGAACAGCTGGCGGCAATCTCATTTACCACCTCTGCATAGGTCTGCTTCGTAGTATCGTTGATTCCATGATCCAAATAATAGTGAATCAGACGATGAATAAACATATCCGGATACCGCCGAATTGGTGAGGTAAAGTGCGTATAGTACTGAGCCCCTAGCCCAAAATGACCCACACATTTGTCGGCATATTTAGCCTGTTGCATGCTCCGTAATAACATCACGGATACCATGCTTTCTTCCGGTGTCCCGGCAACCTTAGTCAACACATTTTGTAACGTCTTCGGTTGCAGATGATCAGGATCAGCCTTAACGTTAATCCCAAATGCAGTTAAAAATTCAAAAAATGACTTGACGCGAGTTGCATCTGGATTTTCATGTATTCGATAAATAAACGGAACCTTTGCCTTATGATAAGTCTCGGCCACGGTTTCATGTTAGCTGCTAATGAATGATTCCACTAAGCGCTCAGCTACCCCACGATTCCGTAACTGAATGTCAATGGGATGACCATTTTGATCAACAATAATTTTGGCTTCATCATCATTAAAATCAATGGCGCCCCGACGTCGGCGTGAACGATATAAGATGCGATGAAGCTCACCCATCGCATCAAACATTGGCACCAAATCTTCATATTGCTTCCGAACAGCGGCATCTTTAGTTTCCAAGATGGCATTAACAGCGTTATAAGTCATTCGTTTAGTCGAACGCATCACACTGGGATGAATTCGTGATCGAATCACTTTCCCCTGAGGATTGATCTCCATCTCACAACTCATACAGAGACGTAATTCACCCTCATTCAACGAACAAATTCCATTTGAGAGGCGCCGCGGGAGCATTGGAATCACTCGATCGGTTAAATAAACCGACGTGCCTCGCTTATAGGCTTCGCGATCCAACAGACTCCCTTGTTTAACATAATGACTCACATCGGCAATGTGAACTCCTAAATGATAATTCCCGTTCGATAATTTCCACGCAGTGACCGCATCATCCAAATCTTTGGATTCTTCAGCATCAATCGTCACCAATTGCTGGTCAGTAATGTCTTCGCGGTTTTTCATTTCTTCAGGTAAGACATGGTCAGGAATGGCATCGGCTTCCTCCATGACATCCTCAGGAAATTGGGATGGAACATCATTAGCATAAACAATCTGTAAAATATCAATTCCCGGATCATCGACACTTCCGATAACTTGTTTAGCCACCCCGACTAGGTATTCTGGATGCTCATTGCTTGGATACTCAGTGATGTCACAAGTAACTACCTCACCAGGAGTTGGATGCAAACCAGCATCGGCAACGTAAAAGCGATAACCAGCTAGTTTTTTATCTTTTAATTTAATTTGACCCACAAAACCTAGGTCGTTATTGGTTTTAAAAAATTCGCCCACCACGTGATCGTAGTGATGTTCCAGAATTTTAACTACCTGTCCCTGAGGCCCGCGATCCGTTTTTTGATCAGCTGGTTTCAGCACTTGCATTGCAACCCGATCCAAGTTCATTGCCCGTAACGTCAAATCAGGGGCAACAAAAGCATCCGGCTGTTCTTCGTCATATGCCACAAACCCAAAGCCTTTAGGGTTTGAATGAAAGACTCCTTCAAATTTCAGCTCAGCCGGATTTAGTTTAAAACTTCCATCACCTGTAACTAGCACAAGTGCTTGACGCTCTAAATCAGCCAGTTCTTGAATAATCAGTTTGAAGGCCGCTGATCCATGATATCCAAGGGCGTCCGCCAATTTTTCCACTGTATAACTTCGTTCAGGATGAGCCCGCAGCTCCGTTTCTAGTTCATACTTTAATTCATTATCATGCACAATTATTTCCTCTTATTATTCTTAATTTTCCAATTATCATGTTTTACTTTTAATAAAAAAAACTCCTGTAGTTACAGGAGTTTCATAATTAGCGTTGTGCCATCATCATTAACAGTAATGCGATTGCAAAAAACAAAATACCCAGTACCACCGTAACTTTTTGAATGAAGGACTCAAAGCCTCGTGATTTTGACTCCGAAAACAAATCACTTGCTCCACCCGAAAAAGATGACATTGCATCGTTATTTTTAGAAGGCTGCATTAGCACTGCCATAATAATCAAAACACTGACAATCCAAAGTGCCACCATTAAGAAGTTAGCCACAATATTCCTCCTAACTACTTAGTCAAAGACCATACAACTCCTGTCTATGATTGTAACACAACCCATTATTTTCTTCTACGGTTTCTCTCATTTGCCCAAATGTTAATAATTATTCAAAATAAAAAAGCCTTCAGTTCTGAAGGCTTTTTGAATTATTTCTTGATGATGTTTTCTCGCTGTTGCCGATCAAGATTGTAGAAAGAATGAATTCCTTTGTATTCAGAAACTGAACCCAACTGATCTTCAATCCGCATTAACTGGTTGTATTTCGCAATTCGTTCGCCACGACTCATAGAGCCTGTCTTGATTTGACCAGCGTTCATGGCCACTACCAAGTCGGAAATCGTCGTATCTTCGGTTTCTCCAGAACGATGGGAAATAATTGCAGTGTAGCCAGCTTCCTTCGCCATGTTAACCGCATTGACAGTCTCGGTTAAAGTTCCAATTTGGTTAAGTTTAATCAAAATGGAGTTGGCAACGTGCATATCAATTCCCTTTTCAAGATATGAAGTGTTGGTAACAAATAAATCATCACCAACTAACTGAACCTTTTTACCCAGCTTCTCGGTTGCTAGTTGCCAATCAGCCCATTCGTTTTCATCTAGCGGGTCTTCGATTGAAATGATTGGGTATTTGTCAACGAGCGAATCTAACAAATCGATGAATTCGGTAGCACTATATGATTTACCATCACCAACTAAGTTATATTTTTTAGTTTCAGCATCATAAAACTCAGAAGCAGCACAATCAAAGGCAATGCAGATATCCTTACCAGGAACATAACCAGCTCGTTTAATAGCTTCAACTAAGATTTCAAATGGTTCCTCGTTATTTTTTAGATTAGGAGCAAAACCACCTTCATCACCAACTGCCGTTGAGTAACCTTGTTCGTTCAAAATGTTTTTAAGGTTGTGGAAAGTTTCTGAACCCATCCGAACAGCTTCGCGCATCGAGTCAGCACCAACCGGCATAATCATAAATTCTTGAAAATCAACTTTATTATTTGCGTGTTTCCCACCATTAATAACGTTCATCATTGGGGTTGGTAAAACATGACCATCAAAACCGCCAAGATAATTGTACAAAGGAGTGCCTAGTTCGTCAGCAGCAGCTCGTGCAGCTGCAATGGAAACTGCCAAAATTGCATTAGCGCCTAACTTAGCTTTGTTAGGAGTCCCATCCAATTTGATCATTGCCTGGTCAATTCCCAATTGATCAGTAACATCGTAGCCAATGATTTCTTTAGCAATCTTGTCATTTACATTGGCAACGGCCTTGGTAACGCCCTTTCCCATGAAACGACTTTTATCGCCATCACGTAGTTCAACGGCTTCATGCTCACCAGTCGAAGCTCCAGATGGCACAATGCCACGACCCATCGCTCCGTCTTCAGTATAAACCTCAGCTTCAACCGTCGGGTTACCACGAGAATCTAAAACTTCGCGGGCATAAATATCAGAAATAATTGACATAAGTACGTCTCCTTAGTAGTTTTTTAAAACTTTTCCTAAATCCACTCTAATTTTACATTTTTTAAAACGGCTTTGCAATCTAAAACCGCCTATTTCAGCGTTTCAAAGTTGGCTAATTTTAAGAACTCAGCCGGATTCACACTAGCCTTTCCTGCTAGTACTCCATCGATGTTGGGTTCAGCCATCAAATCTTTAATATTTTCATCAGTAACGCTACCGCCATACAGAATTCGAGTTTGATCAGCAACTTCATCCGAATAAAGATCCGCTACCGTCTGCCGAATTAAGTAGCAACCATCCTCCGCTTCTTGACTAGGGGCACTGTGACCAGTACCAATTGCCCAGCTCGGTTCATAGGCAATTATTAGCTTGCTAGCATCCGTCGCTGACACTCCTCGAAGGGCTGCTGTAACTTGCCCAACTGCCCATGAAACCCGATCACCGTTTTCAAAGCGGCCCATCGTTTCATCGCAACACAAGATTGGCGTCATTTGATTTTTAAACACCGCTTGGACTTTCTTATTAATGATATCATCGGTTTCATTAAAATACTTACGCCGCTCCGAATGACCAACAATCACATAGGGAATTGCAAGTTCTCGTAAAGCTTTGGGACTTACTTCTCCAGTATAGGCCCCTTCGTCACGATAAAAACAATTTTCCGCAGCAATTTGTACCGGACCGTCTCCTTGAACTGCCTGCATGGAAGTCAAAAAAAGCGGAGATGCCGCAATTACGGTTTCAACCGCCGAACGTGGCGGTAATTTTGGTTGAATTTTTTGCACAAAGGCAACAGCAGCTGTCGGAGTTAAATTCATTTTCCAATTGCCACCAATAAACGGAATTCTTGTCATTGCAAGCTCACCTCTTGACCACATCTAGTAACTTAATTCTAATTGATTGCTTCCAAAAGTACCAGTCTTAACAAAAAAACTGCCAACTTTTTGACAGTTTATTTTGTTACTATTTATTTGAAATGCAAGCAATTCCTGGAAGCGTCTTTCCTTCAAGATATTCTAAAGAAGCTCCCCCACCAGTCGAGATATGGGTTAACTTGTCAGCCACCCCTAACTGTTTAACTGCTGCTGTCGAATCGCCTCCACCTACAATCGTCGTGGCATCATCGAGCGTTCCTAAGAAACGACCGATTGATAAGGTTCCTTCAGCAAATTTTGGCATTTCAAAGACGCCCATCGGTCCATTCCAAACGACCGTCTTAGCATCTGCCAACACTCGTTCAAAAAGTTGAATCGATTTTGGTCCGATGTCAAGCGCCATCATTCCATTTGGAATTGAACCATCGACTACTTCAGGGTTGGCATCATTATCAAATTTATCAGCGATGACGGAGTCAACTGGTAGAACGATCTTATCGCCACCTTTTTGCAAAATTTCTTTTGCAACTGCGATCTTATCATTTTCAACCAATGAATTTCCGATCCCAATCCCCTTGGCAGCGTAGAAAGTGTAGGTCATTCCCCCACCGATAATAATTTTGTCAGCTTTTTCAAGTAAGTTGTCGATTACGCCAATCTTGTCAGAAACTTTGGCACCACCTAAAATTGCCACAAAGGGATGTTTGGGATGATCAACAGCATTCCCTAAGAACTTGATTTCCTTCTCCATTAAAAAGCCCGCAGCAACTGGTTTGTGTTCCTGTTCCATGGCAGTTGCAATTCCGACATTGGAAGCATGACTTCGATGCGCAGTCCCAAAAGCATCATTAACAAACATATCACCAAGTGAAGCCCAATAAGCCCCAAGCTTAGGATCGTTGCCAGACTCGCGCTTAACCTGTTCACCATCAACCACATCTTGATACCGCGTGTTTTCAGCTAGCAAGATTTGTCCATCTTGAAGCTGAGCAATGGCCTCTTCGAGCTGAGGACCCTCGTTCACCGGCACAAAGGTAACTGGTTTATTAATTAGTTTGGCTAATTTTTCAGCAACGGGACGCAAGGATAGCCCCGGCTTGTCGGCCTCAGATTTGATTCTTCCTAAGTGTGAAAACAGGATCGCTTTCCCACCATTATCAGTGACCCACTTAATCGTCGGAATCGCAGCAACAATTCGATTATCGTCACCAACTACCCCATCTTTAATGGGAACATTAAAATCAACCCGCATGAGGACTTTTTTATCCTTAACATCTAAATCATTAACAATTAATTTATCCATCGTGGTTCCTCCAACTTCTCTGCTAAATAAGAAAGGCGGGGGAGGTTTTCCCTCCTCCGCCTTCTCAAATCAAGATTCAAAAACTTAGATTGTAGCAAATTTTTGTAACGTACGAACCATGTTACAAGTGAAGCCCCATTCGTTGTCATACCAAGCAACTGTCTTAACTAATTGCAAATCACCATTTTCAGTGATTTCAGTTTGGCTAGGGTCAAAGACAGAACCGTGATCGTCGCCGATAATGTCGCTTGAAACAATCTCATCATCAGTGTAACCAAATGAATCGCTTTCGTGTTTCTTCATCGCTTCATTGATTTCATCAGCAGTTACGTTTTTGTCTAATACGGAAACTAATTCCGTCAAAGAACCATCAACAACTTGAGAACGTTGTGCGTGTCCCTGTAAAACACCGTCAAGTTCTGGAATAACCAAACCAATAGCTTTGGCAGCACCTGATGAATGTGGAATCGTGTTCACAGCAGCAGCCCGATTGTTACGGAACTTGCCACTGCGAGGACCATCTTGTAATGACTGAGAAGCAGTATAGGCATGAATCGTAGTCATCGTACCCAGCTTAACCCCAAATTCTTTGTTCAACCAGTATGCCATTGGAGCTAAACAACTCGTAGTACAAGAACCAGCAGAAACGATCTTGTCATCATGTTCCAAAGTGTCTAAGTTAACGCCAGGAACAACCGTCCGCATTGCACCAGCTGGAGCAGAAACTAGTACCCGTTTAGCACCAGCATCTAAATGTGCTTGTGCCTTGTCTTTAGAAGTGTAGAAACCAGTACATTCAAGAACAAAGTCGACACCATCGTTCTTAACCCATGGAATGTTTTTGGCATCACGTTCAGCATAAACTGGAATTCGTTTGCCATCAACGATGATTGCATCTTCAGTGGACTCTACTTTGCCAGGAAAACGACCATGAACAGAGTCATACTTCAATAGGTAAGCTAACATTGAAGGGGTCGTTAAGTCGTTAATTGCGGCAACTTCAATCCCCTCGGAGTTTAATTGACTAATGCGTCTAAATGCTAGACGACCAATTCTTCCGAAACCATTAATACCAATCTTTGTAGTCATAAAAGGTTTCCTCCCTCAAATACTTTAATATAATACAGTAGTTATTTTAGCACTTCGCAACCGATTTGTCAGTGATTTCAATCGACTTAGTTGCCCACCCGTTTCGAACCACTAGCATTGTTTCAATCTAGCAAAAACTGCTTGCCAGATAATCAAGTTTCCTGTATAGTATTAACCGTAGTTTGTTTGCACTCCTAGTGTAATGGATAGCACGTAAGATTCCGGTTCTTGAGATCCCGGTTCGACTCCGGGGGAGTGCATCAATAAAAAAGAGGCGTTGATAATCACCAACGCCTCTTTTTTATTGTAACCATTTATCTCAACTGGATTTATTTTATCAAAAAAATAGTCTCTTAAAATAATTAAAAATTGGACTATAAATTACATAATAAAAATCCATTGAATATAATATGGACGATGATAACCAAAACCCAACCGTTACGTAAAACTTGTCGAGGCGACCATAATTTTTATTTGTAAACAACATGCTAACCGCACCTAAAAAGTTAACCCCCAAACCGATCATCAGTAATAGGGTGCTTATAGATAAAACATTTATTCCGATCGGTCCCATCAGAAAAATCAGCGATACAACAAACAACAAGGAAGAAAGATTCAAAAATGTTGCGAGTTGATTAAGCATAGCCAAAAGTGATAACTGATTTTTCATCACTAAGCGAAGGATCACAAATAAAAGTAGTGGGGCACCCACCACCATAATGATTACAAACTCACCAAGCATTTTAGTCAGTTGATCATCTAATCCTCGCAGAAGCGATTTATTAACAGTAACTTGCATAATTAACATAAGTATTGAAAAAATCAGTATTCCGTTAATGATTAATGCAATAATTCCAAAATTAGACTTTGAATTCGGCTGATAGCTTAGCGGGTGCTTAATAGATGCAAACCAACGATTCCACCATTTTGTTACCTTAGTTTTGCTTGGCTCCATGGATTCGTTCAAGGTTGCCGAGCTTACCATGCTACCACTGGTTTCAGAACTACTAATCGAACTGACTGATTGGCTAGCAGCAAGACTTGCTTGCGAATTAACTGCCGTACTTGTTTTGACACTATCTGATTGTTGACTTAAATCCAAAGATGCTCCACAATTCTTACAAAATTTTGCTTGCGGATTGTTGAGAGTATGGCACTTGGAACATGTAATCATATTTATTCTCCGTTCTTACAATAGATTTGATTATACTATTTATAGCTTAAGTACTATTTATATTTTAATATATTAACTACTATAAAACTAGTCCCATTGGAAATTATCTAAAACAAGCCAATAAATTGACCTTATTTGACCAAGGTTGTATGATAAGAATACGAATTTAATAATTCAATCTAATTATGAAAGAAGCGAAGTTATTATGCCTTTAGTTCCTACAGTTGTTGAAAACTCGCCCCAAGGTGAACGTGCCTACGATATTTATTCTCGATTACTAAAAGATCGGATTATCATGCTGTCTGGTCAAATCGAAGACAATATGGCTAACGCCATCATTGCCCAACTACTATTCTTGGATGCTCAAGACTCAGATAAAGATATTTATTTATACATTAATTCTCCCGGCGGGGTAATTACTTCCGGAATGGCTATCTATGATACTATGAACTTCATTAAATCTGACGTTCAAACAATTGTGATGGGAATGGCTGCTTCAATGGCCAGTGTCTTGGCAACTGCCGGGACCAAGGGAAAGCGGTTTGCTTTACCTCACTCTCAGATCATGATTCACCAACCTTCCGGTGGAGCACAGGGTCAACAAACGGAGATTGAGATCGCTGCAAAAGAGATTCTCAAAGCTCGCAAGATGATTAACGAGTTACTCGCTGAACATTCTGGACAACCACTTGAAAAAATTGATCGCGATACGGAACGAGACAATTACCTAACAGCGCAAGACGCCGTTGACTATGGTTTAATTGATGGAATTATGAAAAACAGTTCTGATCGAAAATAATTAGTGCCTGATTAAAAAAGACGGATTCTAAATTCTTTAGAATCCGTCTTTTTTATTTCTTCAATTAACTAACGCTCGAGGGAAGTCTGATTTTCAATGCGAAGTTGCTGGGCAAAATCGTTAATTTTATGCAACCGGTGATTAATCCCTGATTTTGAAATCGGTCCATCTGCGACTAACTCACCTAATTCTTTCAAACTAACTTCCTGGTGTTTGAGTCTCGTTTCCGCAACATTTCGCAATTTAATTGGGAGGGCTGCTAACCCAACGGTCGCTGCAATAAATTTAATGTTTTCTAATTGTTTGGTTGACGCATTAGCGACCTTATTCAGATTAGCATTCTCACAATTAACTAAGCGATTAACTGAATTCCGCATATCACGCATAATTCGAATATCTTCAAATTTTAGCATCGCGTTTGTTGCTCCAATTAGTTGCAAAAAATCAGCGATTTTTTCCGCTTCTTTCAGATAGACGATGTACCCGCTCCGCCGTTGCGTTTGTTTAGCCCCTAGTTGGTAACGATTAATCATCTCCAACAACATTTGATTGTGCTCCTGATACAAAGAGTAAATCTCTAAATGATAGCGCGATGTTTCTGGATTATTAACAGAACCCCCTGCCAAAAAAGCTCCCCGTAAGTAAGACCGCACCTGCAGATCATTTTTAAGCAGTTCAACTGGAACCCGCTCCTTAATCTGATTGTCAGCAAAAATCCCTAAATCTTGCAACAATTCTGATACATGGGAACGCAAACGGACAACATAAAAATTATTTTTGTGTAGCTTCATTTTTCGTCGCACTAACACTCGGGTTTCAATATGATAAAAATGAAGCAGAAGCTGGTAGATACGACGCGCAATTACAGAGTTTTCCGACTGGACTTCCAAGGTCAAATTACCATTAGCTAGTTTTAGACTACCATTCATCCGAATCAAGGCCATTAACTCCGCCTGTGCGTTTAGTCGATGAACCTCCAACTGGGTCAGCTCTTTTTTTACCTCGCTGGCATATGACATGTGAAAAATCACTCCTCATTAGGATTGTTAGCTCGTTTTAATAATCGCATCAATTCATCCGTCACTAATTTACCATTATGAAACGCACCATGATCACGTAATTCAAGAAAATCGGAAGGAATCACTCGACACCCAAGCTCTTGTAAGCCCTGATAATCAGCTGCCACTGGCTGAGCTTCGTCCCCCCACCGCTGATGGTCAATATAAGTCGCTGGTACCGGTCGATCATTAACTAATACGGTATCAACAAAAGAACTACCCAGTTGGCGATCGAGGACGCGGACGTGATCAGCATCTGTAAAGTGATCTGTTTCCCCTTTTTGGGTCATAATATTACAAATGTAAATCACTTCTGCTTTGGTCGTGCGAACCGCTTGCCCAACATTGCCGACCATTAAATTCGGTAGAATACTGGTATACAGGCTTCCTGGTCCCAGGACAATCTGATCTGCATTCATGATTGCCTCAACGACTGCAGGAACTGCTGCTGGTTGGTGCGGCTTTTCGGCTGATTCAACCCACACGCGCTTAATCATTTTATCAGCAGCCGTAATCTCGGCTTCTCCGGCAAGTTGAGTACCGTCCTGAAATTCGGCATGCAGCTCAAGAATTTCATCACAAACTGGAAAGACATGTCCCTGAACCCGCATCATCTTGGCAAGCTCCTGAACCGCTACAAAAAATCCTCCCTCCATTTCAGAAAGCGCCGTAATAATCAAGTTACCAATGGCATGACCGGATAAGAACCGATCTGTAGACTTAAATCGATATTGGAAAATATCCAGATCAATTTGGGGTAAGTTCGACAGAGCTACTAAAACATTACGAATATCCCCGGGGGGCAGAACATTAATATAATTTCGTAGGATCCCAGATGAGCCCCCGTCATCAGCAACCGTCACAATCGCAGTAATGTCAACGGCACGTTTTTTTAAGTTACGTAAAATAACCGGGAGACCTGTTCCTCCACCAATTACTACCATTCGAGGTCGCCGAGATTGGTGCTGCTTTCGTGCTATCATTTACCAATTCCCTCATGTCTATCAATATCTCGATGCGTAACATTCACAGTATAGCCCGCTTGTTGCAAGTTCTGAGCTAAACGTTCCGTCATTGCCACCGACCGGTGCTGTCCACCCGTGCATCCAATCGCAATCGTCTCACTCGCTTTAGAACTATTTTTAATTTGTGGAAGCTGAAAATCCAGCAGTGCTGCTAATCTAGTGAAGAAACCTTCTGCCGTCGGCTGATTCATTACATACTGATAGACTGGCGCATCCCGACCGGTTTGGTTGCGTAGTTCAGGCAAATAGTACGGATTACTAAGAAATCGCACATCAAACAGCATGTCAGCATCAAGTGGTAACCCATATTTAAACCCAAACGACATTAATTCAACATGAAATGGATCAAACCCATGTTGTTCAAAACTCGCAATAATTTTTTCTCGTAATTGATTCGAAGTTAGATCCGTCGTGTCAATCACTAAATTGGCGTCCGCCTTAACTGCCGCCATCTCAGAACGTTCTTTTTCTATTCCATCAACAATGCGACCGTTTCTAGCCAATGGATGATTTCTGCGGCTTTCCTCATAGCGGGAAACCAAAACGTTGGTTGCCGCATCTAAAAAAATCACATTTTCTTGTTCGTGTTGATTGCGTGCCAGTGAACGCAAAGAATTTACAAATTCTTGGTTAGTTCCTGGTGATCGTAAATCAATAACCACTGCAACTTTATTAATTTCAGTTGAAGTCTGCAATAAATCAATAAATTTATGGAGGAGCGCGGTTGGCAAATTATCGACACAAAAATAACCTAAATCTTCAAAAGTCTGAATTGCTTTTGTTTTTCCGGCACCACTCATTCCGGTAATTACTACAAACCGGTCATCTTTTTTCATAAGCACTCCCTCCAAACGTTATTTTAGTATAGCACACCCGGCTAATTCGATAAATCAAACGACTAAAAAACGCCTAGTAGCATCTCACTACTAAACGTGATCGTGGTTCGCCATTGCTTTAGTTTTAGCCGTATCAGCAACTAAAATTGGCTCTAAATACTGTCCAGTATAACTAGCAGCTACCTTAACCAGCTGCTCGGGCGTCCCCGTTGCCACGATTTGACCACCGCCAGCTCCGCCTTCTGGACCTAGATCAATTAAATAATCTGCTTGTTTAATCACATCCATATTATGTTCAATGATTAAAACGGTATTCCCCGCATCCGTGAGCTGTTGCAGCACTGCTAATAAATGCTTAATATCTTCACTATGCAGCCCCGTAGTTGGCTCATCCAAAATATAAAAATTATTTCCACTAGAACGTTTATGCAGTTCTGACGCTAGTTTCATCCGCTGAGCTTCACCACCAGATAAGGTAGTCGCTGGTTGCCCCAACTTTACATAGCCAAGTCCGACATCAACAATTGTCTGCAATTTTCGTGTAATTTTGGGAAGGGCTGCAAAGAATTCTAGCGCTTCGGCAACCGTCAGATCCAAAACATCTGCAATGCTTTTACCCTTATATTCAACCTCTAAAGTTTCGGCATTATATCGCTTACCATGACAAACTTCGCAAGGAACAAATACATCCGGCAAAAAGTCCATTTCGATTTTTAAAATGCCATCACCATGGCAAGTTTCACAACGACCACCCTTCGTATTAAAACTAAACCGCCCCTTCTGATAGCCCCGCAGCTGGGCTTCATTAGTCTGAGAAAACAACGTTCGAACGTCGTCAAAAACACCCGTATACGTTGCTGGATTACTCCGTGGAGTTCTGCCAATGGGACTTTGATCGATGCTCACTAATTTTTCGATGTTTTGGTAGCCCGTTAGGGAGCGATATTTGCCCGGTTTTTCAGAATTATGGTTCAATTTTTGCGCCAACACCCGCTTTAAAATATCATTCACTAACGTTGACTTGCCAGACCCGGAAACTCCTGTGACCACATTTAATTCTCCCAGCGGAAAGCTAACCGTTAAATTTTTTAAATTATTAGCAGCGGCTCCTTTGAGGGTTAATTTTTTTCGACTATGGCGCCGGTGGAGGGGTACCGGAATAAATTTTTTCCCAGCAAGGTACTGTCCCGTAAGCGAAGCTGGATTTTTAGCTACCTGTGCGGGAGTTCCCGTCGCCATAATCCGCCCTCCATTTTGACCAGCGCCGGGACCAACATCAATCAAATAGTCAGCAGCAAGCATTGTATCCCGATCGTGTTCTACAACTACAAGCGTATTTCCAAGGTCACGCATCTGTTTCAAAGATTTGATCAAACGCGCATTATCATGTTGATGCAGACCAATCGACGGCTCATCTAAAACGTATAAAATTCCAGAAAGATTAGACCCAATCTGGGTAGCTAATCGAATCCGTTGGGCTTCCCCACCAGAGAGGGTCCGAGCTGCTCGAGCTAGAGTCAGGTAACTTAGACCAACATTAACCAAGAAATCTAACCGATCTGTAATTTCTTTTAAAATTGGTCGGGCAATCAACTCATTTTGTTCACTAAAAGTTAGTTGCTGGAAAAATTGCTTGGTCGCTGCGATATTTTGGGCACAAACGATGCCAATGTGCTGGTCACCAATCCGAACTGCCAACGCCTTTTCGTTTAGACGATATCCGTGACAAACTTGACAAGTTAATTCGCGCATATATTTCCGCATCTGATCACGAGTAAAGTCACTATTGGTCTCTCGAAAACGACGTTCCACATTCTTAACAACGCCCTCAAAAACTGCATCCACGTCCCGAACCCCACCAAAATCATTTTCATAATGAAAATGAAACGTTCGCTCTCCAGAACCGTACAACAATAGCTCCCGTTGCGATTGAGAAAGTTTTTGATAAGGCGTATCTAGATTAATTTTAAAAGCCTGAGCTGCCTGCGCTAACATCTCGGGATAATACTTGGAACTAATGGGATTCCATGGTTCTAACGCCCCATCACGCAAGGATTTAGTGGGATCTGGTACAACAAGGTCTTCATCAACTTCAAGTTTCACTCCCAGCCCATCACAAGCCGGACAAGCACCTTGCGGAGAGTTAAACGAAAATAGGCGCGGTTCTAACTGACCCACAGTAAAACCACAACGCGGACAAGCATAGTGCTCAGAAAATAGCAACGGCGCTCTTTCCCCCAGAAAATCAATTGTGGCATAGCCTTCGCTCAGCCGTAACGCCGTTTCCAAAGAATCTGATAGGCGCGCATTAATTCCTTCTTTCACAACAATCCGATCAATCACAATACTGATGCTGTGGCGCTTGTTTTTATCGAGATCAAACTCTTCCCCAATGTCCGCCATGTTACCATCGACCACCACCCGTACAAAGCCTTCGCGTTTAATCTGGGCAAATATTTTCTTATGTTGTCCTCGTTTGTCACGAACGATCGGCGCCAATATTTGCATTTTGGTCCGATCTGGCAACTCATTAATCCGAGCAATCATCTGGTCAACGGACTGGCTCTTGATAACGGTCCCATCATTAGGACAGATTGGCGTTCCCACCCGAGCCCACAGTAGCCGCAAATAGTCATTTATTTCTGTGACCGTGCCGACGGTCGATCGGGGATTTTTAGAGGTCGTCTTTTGATCGATCGAAATCGCCGGACTAAGTCCTGTAATCGAATCAACATCTGGTTTATTCATCTGACCCAAAAACTGCCGAGCATACGAAGATAAGCTTTCCACATATCGGCGTTGCCCTTCAGCGTATAAAGTGTCAAAAGCCAATGAACTTTTTCCGGATCCAGATAACCCGGACATCACTACTAATTTGTTTTTGGGGACCTCCACATTTACATCCTTAAGATTGTGCTCTCGAGCCCCACTAATTTTAATTACATCATTTTGCACTGGGTATGCCTCACTTCATTTGTTTTCGTAACTTTTTGATCGTATCCCGAAGCGCCGCTGCCTGTTCAAAATCAAGTTGCCGAGCTGCTGTTTGCATCTCATCACTAAGATTCTGAAGCATCTCGTGCTGTTCATGATCAGACATCTGTTCAAAATCTGATTCTGCAAAGGGATGCTCTGAATCAGCAGGCTGCTCAATTGTATCCGCTTTATAGGCAGAGATTGCCGTTGGAATCGCTTTAATAATCGTCTTCGGCGTCACATGATGTTCTTGATTATAGTCTAACTGCAACTGTCGTCTACGATTAGTTTCGTCCATTGCCGCCTGCATTGAATCGGTCACGTGATCCGCATACATAATCACGTGTCCATCAGCATTTCGAGCAGCACGACCAATGGTTTGAATTAAAGAGCGCACGTTTCGTAAGAAACCTTCTTTATCGGCATCTAAAATTGCAATCAAAGAAACCTCGGGAACGTCAATGCCTTCTCGCAATAAATTAATCCCCACTAACACGTCAAATTTACCTAACCGCAGATCACGAATAATTCTCGTTCTTTCTAACGTTTTAATATCACTATGCAAGTATCGGACCTTAATGCCTAAATCTTTAAGATAATCGGTTAAATCCTCTGCCATCTTCTTTGTTAGCGTCGTCACAAAAGTTCGCTGTTGGTTTTTAATTCGTTGATTGATTTCACCAACTAAATCGTCCATCTGATCTTTAGTTGGTCGGACTTCCACGGTAGGATCTAACAAACCGGTTGGTCGAATAATTTGTTCAACCACTTGGCTACTATGGTCTAATTCATAGTCCCCCGGCGTTGCAGACATGTAGATAACTTGATGAATGTGCCCTTCAAACTCTGAAAAGTTTAATGGGCGGTTGTCATAAGCACTTGGTAACCGAAATCCGTAATCGATGAGCTGGGTCTTACGGGCTCGATCACCTTTTAACATCCCACGAACCTGCGGAATGGTTTGGTGCGATTCGTCGACAAACATCAAAAAATCTTTTGGAAAGAAATCTAGCAAGGTGTAGGGAGCTTCACCGGGCTGCCGCCGATCCATGTAACGCGAGTAATTTTCAATTCCGTTGGTATATCCCATCTCACGCATCATCTCGATGTCATAAGTGGTTCGCTGCTTGAGGCGCTGGGCTTCTAGCAACTTCCCGTGCTGCTCTAGTTGCTTAACTTGAGTGTCCATGTCTGCTTTAATCTCTGGCAAAGCCACCTTCATAATCTCATCGTTCGTCAAAAAATGGGTAGCGGGAAATAGCGTCACAACTTCGGGCTGTCCAAGCACTTCCCCAGTCAGGGTATTTATTTCCGTAATTTTATCAATCTCATCCCCAAAAAATTCGATGCGGTAAGCATTCTGCGTTCCGGTAGCGGGAAAAACTTCGACCGTGTCGCCATGGACTCGGAAACGACCGCGATCAAAATCAATGTCATTACGTTCAAATTGAATGTTTACTAGTTGCCGCAGTAAAACATCTCGTTCTAATTCCTGCCCAACGTGTAAAGAAATCGTATGATTTTGATACTCAACCGGGCTTCCTAGTCCAAAAATTGAAGAAACTGAGGCAACTACAATTACATCATTTCGAGCTAGAAGCGCCGCGGTCGCTGCATGTCGCAATTGATCGATTTCATCGTTAATCGAAGCATCTTTTTCGATATAAGTATCGCTGGAAGGAACATAGGCTTCGGGTTGATAAAAATCATAGTAACTGACAAAATATTCCACCGCATTTTGCGGGAAAAATTTTTTTAGCTCGTTATAGAGTTGTCCGGCCAAGGTTTTATTGTGAGCTAGCACTAGCGTGGGACGATTTTGATCACGAATAATGTTAGCCATCGTAAATGTTTTTCCTGTCCCGGTTGCTCCAAGCAATGTCTGCTCTTTATCACCAGCATTCAACCCCGCATCCAGCGCCTTAATTGCTTCCGGTTGATCTCCGGTCGGTTGATAATCAGACACCAAGTTAAATTTTTTCTCTAATTTAGTTACCATGATAACTCCTGTCCCCAGTTCTTGATGTAATTCCTCGTAATAACATTAATCTTAGCATACGAACATACTTTCGAAAAGGCTCGCTGATCCCTCGGTTTTTAGACCCATTTTGTTGATATAACTTGTTAACTACAGTCAATAAAAAAATACCACTAAAGTTAACTTGAACCAGTAACTTTAAAGGTATTTTAATTAATCAGCGTCCATTATTTTTCTAATTTCTGAGCTTCAACATAATCAAAGACGGCCTGACCGGCAATGCCACCGTCACCAACTGCCGTGGTAATTTGTCGGAGCGGTTTGTGGCGCACATCACCCACCGCAAAAATTCCAGGAACTTTGGTTGCCATTTGTTCGTTGGTTTCAATCCAACCCTGGTCATCAGTGATTCCTAACTGCTGAAAGGCCGTAGTCAGCGGGAGAATTCCTACATAAATGAATACCCCACTAGCTGCCAGCTGCTGCTCTTCATTGGTTTGTTGGTTTTTAATCGTTACGCCTGTGACTTTTTTGTCATCACCATCAATGTGTTGTACCGTACTATTCCAGACAAAATTAATGTTGTCTTTTGAAAATGCTTGTTGTTGCAGAATTGGCTGGGCACGTAATTGATCCCGACGATGAACTACGGTCACTTGGTTAGCGATGTTTGATAGGTAAGTTGCCTCTTGAACTGCTGAGTCACCCCCACCAACAACAATCACATCTTCTTGTTTGAAGAAGGCCCCATCACAAACAGCACAGTAGGAAACTCCTCGTCCTCCGAACTCTTCTTCGCCAGGAACTCCAAGTTTGCGATACTCCGCCCCTGCTGCCAAAATAACTGCGACCGCTTCATATTGCTGATCAGCTGTATTCACTAATTTAGTCGCGCCATCGGTCGTGATCCCCGTTACTTCACCGTATGCATACTCCACTCCAAACTGGGTGCTGCTATCATACATTGCTTGTGATAAATCGGGACCCAAAATCGATTTAAAGCCAGGATAATTTTCGATTTCAGCTGTGTTGTTCATTTGCCCACCAAAAACACCCCGATCCAACATCAGAACCGAAAGTTCTGCTCGAGAGGCATATAAGGCTGCTGTCATCCCAGCTGGACCCGCGCCGATTACAATCACATCATATTTTTTTGTCATCAGGATTACCTCATTATTTTGGATTAGTTAAAAGCTGTTGTAGCGCTTTGATAACCGGTTGATAGTCTGGTTGATGGGAAATTTCTGACACCATTTGGCAAAATGTAATCTTACCAGTAGCATCAACTAAGTAAACCGCCCGTGCTAGATGACGAAAAATTGGAATATACAAGTGAGTCGCTTTTCCAAACGACCCCTCGGCATCTGACATAATTTCCATCTGCGTAACGTCGTGCGCTGCACACCAGTTCTTTTGATACTTAACTGGATTGTTAGAAACCGTCACGAATCGGACGTCACGAAACTGACTGGCCGTTTGATTAAATTGGGCGGTTTCTAAACTACAAACTTTCGTCCGCAAATCAGGGACAACGCTCAATAATAATGGTTTCCCAATTAGATCTGTCGTTGTAAGCTGCTTCCCCGCCTGATCACGCAAAGTGAAATTAGGTAGTGCTTCTCCCACTTGTGGTTGCTGGTTTCCCATTAGCCATTGAATTGGAATTCCACCTAGCTTAATTGTCATCTAAGTCACCTCTCATGTATAAATTAGTATTTTCATCCTAACATCTTACTTACTATAAGTCAGTAATTTTGCTTATTGGCTCTCTAGAAGACGAAGACCGCCGTAAAAAAAAGCCCATGATGGACCAGCAATTACTAGCCTTCATGAAGCTCGATTCAATCATCATGCACAGCAGGCGCCCGATAATCGATTAGTTTTCTTTTTTCAGCTGCTCCGCCAGTTCTAGCAGGTATGCCCGCAAATCAGCTTTGATTTCCGGATGGTTAATCCCATATTCAATATTGGTTTCAAGCCAGCTTAACTTGTTTCCAGTATCAAATCGTTGTCCTTTAAACTCATGCGCATAAACGTCTTCACTTTTATTGAGCGTGTCAATCGCATCAGTCAATTGTACTTCATTTCCCTTACCGGGCTTCGTATGCTCTAGCACGGAAAAGATCTCGGGAGTGAAAAGATATCGTCCAATAATTGCTAAGTCGCTAGGAGCAACCTCTGGATCTGGTTTTTCGACAAAGCT
The DNA here is from genome assembly GCF_000512295.1 of Fructilactobacillus florum 8D. NCBI lineage: Bacteria > Bacillati > Bacillota > Bacilli > Lactobacillales > Lactobacillaceae > Fructilactobacillus > Fructilactobacillus florum. Next base: position 60,284 of record NZ_ALXG01000033.1, on the reverse strand, counting down.
CTTTACATCATACAAGCCCGTTTCAATCTCACTAACTGGGTCAATGACTCCATACTTTGAAGTTTCTTGATGGGGTACCCGGGTGACTGCTAATGTCGATTTTCCTGATTTTTCGTAGCTATTAATTAGTTGCTTCGTCAAAGGCACCTGATCACGCATCAGATCGTCACCTAACATCACCACGAACGGATCATTGCCAATAAAACTCTGTGCAGTTAAAACAGCATCACCAAGCCCATTGGGATAAGGTTGCCTAATGAAATAAATATTCATTTCATTCGATTTTTGAACCATTTCTAACATTTCTGTTTTATTTTTTGATTTTAGATTGGCCTCTAGCATATAGTTCGGCGAAAAATGATCTTCAATCGCCCGCTTGCCTTTTCCAATCACGATCACTAAATCAGTAATGCCTGATTCTTTGGCCTCTTCAACGATATACTGAATCGTAGGTGTATCAACAATTGGCAACATTTCTTTTGGCATCGCCTTTGTTTCTGGCAAAAAGCGAGTTCCTAATCCGGCAGCCGGAATAATTGCTTTGGTAACTTTTTTCATCGTAATTTGAATCTCCTGTATTATTAGCCGATTTCAGCGCGGCCTTCGCGAGTCATTAATTTTTGAATAGCAACTGCTACTGTTTCTTCACCGTTCAGAACAGCATGAATTGCTTCTGTAATCGGCATTTCAACTCCAGTCAACTGTGCCATTTCATAAGCAGCCTGACTGGTTGCAATGCCTTCAATTACCATTCCCATGTTATTAATGACTGTTTCTAATGCTTTTCCCTGACCAAGCTGGTAGCCCGCTCGCCAGTTACGAGAGTCTTGACTGGTCGCTGTTACAATCACGTCACCAACCCCAGACAATCCTAAAAATGTGAGCGGATTAGCACCATATGACACCGCTAAGCGAGAAATCTCTGCAAGCCCACGCGTCATTAACGCAGCCTTGGCATTATCGCCATAGCCGAGCCCAGCTAGCGTCCCGGCAGCAAGTGCAATAATATTTTTTAACGCCCCACCAAGCTCAACCCCGATTATATCATGGTTTGTATAAACGCGAAAATAATTATTCATAAATAATTGCTGGAAATGGCGGGCTGCCTGTAAATCTTCACTGGCGACAGTAACCAACGTGGGGTCTTTTCGAGCAACTCCCTCGGCCTGGCTGGGCCCTGAAATTACTGAAATAGAAGCACGGTACTGACTAGCAATCGTCTCTTCAATTACCTCTGACATGCGTTTGAAAGTGTGCTGTTCTAAGCCCTTACTTCCATGAATTAAAGCCGGCTTGCTGTTTAACTCTGTCAGAACTTGGTTTAAATCAGTCGCTACCGCCCGAGTCACTTGAGAGGGAACAATGAGCAAAACATCATCTGCTCCTTGTACCACTGCTTTCATATCAGTGTCAGCCCGCAGCCGCTCTGAGAACCGAAAACCTTTTAAATATTTTTCATTAGTGTGCTGTTCGTTTAACTCCTGAACTTGGTCCGGATTATATGACCAGATTCGAACCTCGTGTCCATTTTCAGTCAAAATATTAGCCAGCATACTCCCCCATGAACCGGCACCAAGAACTGCAATTTTCTCTGTCATTTTCTACTCCTTAAGCTTGCTGGGCCAATACCAATTCAATGTGGGTTGTTGCCTTCTTCGCCAACATATCAAGGCAAGTGCCCCGATAAACAGTAAAACTGAGAGCCCTTGGGAAACTCGTAAACTACCCCACATGAGACTATCAGTCCTCATTCCTTCCACAAAAAACCGACCAAACGAATACCACATTACGTATGCTAAGAAAACTTCTCCCCGTTTAAACAATTGGTTGGAATGTCGCATTACCATCAATAATACAAATCCTGTCAAATCCCACATGGATTCATATAAAAAGGTGGGTTGGCGATAAAAACCGCTAATCTCCATTTGCTGAATTAACCAACTAGGTAACTGTAATCGCTGAAGAAAGTTTCGTGATGTTATGGCCCCATAAGCCTCTTGATTCATAAAATTGCCCCAGCGACCGATTCCCTGAGCCATGATAACCGTTGGAGCGGCAATATCAAAAATTTGCCAAATCGATAGCTGATGCCGCCGACAAAAATAGAAAATAAAGATGCCACCGCCAAGCAAGGCGCCATAAATGGCGATTCCTCCATCCCAGATGGCAACAATTTCACCTAAATGATGTTGATAGTATGACCATTGAAAAACCACGTAATAGATTCTCGCCGAAATAATGGCCAGCGGAATCGACCACAGAATCAAGTCATAGAGCAGGTCTTCGTTTAATTTTTGCCGACGTGCTTCTCGCAATGATAACCATACCGCCAACAAAACAGCAGTAGCAATAAAAATTCCATACCAGCGAATTTGCAACGCCCCGATTTTAATTGCAATCGGATTAAGGATGCTATTAATTACCATAAGTACCTCATTGTTTCTTAGTTTGATCTGGATGTTCTTGATCATGCTCAGAATTGGTTTTAATCAAACCATTTAATTGCCGATCAAAATCGTCCGTCGCATTATAGCCCATGCTATTGGCTCGAAAGTTCATTGCCGCAGTTTCAATGATAACGGCCATGTTTCGACCGGGCTTAACCGGAATATTAATCGTTTTAACGCGAACATCAAAGATTTCGGTTGCATCCGTTCCAGTTCCTAAACGATCATATTTCTTTCCCTGTTCCCAAATATCTAGATGAACAATTAAATCGACCTTGGTTTCTGAGCGAACTGCCCCAGTCCCAAACAGGGTCATCACATTAATAATTCCAATCCCGCGAATTTCCAACAAGTGATTTAAAATTTGGGGGGCTTGCCCGATCAAGGCTTGTTCGTCTTGCTGATAGACATCAACTCGATCGTCCGCAATTAGTCGATGACCTCGTTTAACTAACTCTAGCGCTGTTTCACTTTTTCCGATGCCGGAATCACCAGTAATCAGCACCCCTAGTCCATAAACTTCTACCAATACCCCATGAAGGGATTTACGTGGTGCTAACCGTGCTTCTAGAAAGTCGGTCATATTACTCAGCACCCGTGATGTATTTAATTTAGATGTTAAGATTGGAATTTGCGCTTGCTGGGCGGCCTTCACTAGCTGAATTGGAGGCTCTAGACTTGTCGATATCACAAAGGCAGGTGTATCAGGCTGGCACAAACGTGTCATATAATCGTCCAATTCTTGATCAGACAAATGCTTGGCAAAAGAAATCTCTGTAATCCCTAGTAATTGGATTCTTTCTGAGGGATAGTAAGAAAAATAGCCAGTTAACTCCAGTCCCGGTCGAGAAATATCACTAGTTGGAATCGGGCGGTCAAGATTATCTCCACCGGCAAAAACACTCAAATGAGTATTTGCTACTAATTCTTTAACACTTACGCTCTTATGCATGCGAACCCCTCTTCTTTTAGCAGTTTAATTCTGCCATGATCCCTTAGTAAACAAGGTGGTACATAAAGACATCAATAATGAAATACCCACTAACGCTGTCAGTGACGAAAACTGGAATTTATCGCCGAGAGCGAAAGACGTCAACCATAGCATTCCCGCATTAATCACAAATGTAAACAAACCAACGGTTAACAAGTTTAACGGTAAAAACAAAAGTAAACACAGTGGTCTAACCAGTAAATTAAAAATCACCAATACGACCGCTGCCAGCAAAGCAGTTTGCCAATTTCTGACAAAAAAGGCTTCGGGAAACACTCCAGAAAATGCCATAAATAGCAAAAAATTAAGTAAGATCCGTCCAAATAACCACATAGACCCTCCTATTTTTCATCACTAGGAAAAGTAACAATCCCGATTTCATGGGGTCCACCAGCAAAGATCGAAGACTCTTTTAACTCCAAGTCCCCCCGACGATTCTTAATTTTTAGCCGACAGAAGGTTGGACTGGTCTGTAACGCTCGATAGAGGCTTTGTTCATCGGTAACGTGGATCCCATTAACCACTTGAATCAGATCTCCAATTTCCAGCTTCATTTTACTAGCTGGGGTTTGTGGTTTCACTGCCAACACTCGTACGCCATCCAAGGCCTCTTCCACCTGGTTTTGATCCTTGCGATCGACCTTGCGAAAATGATACATAATTAAACAATAAACAACTGCCAAACATCCGATTGCTAGTACTTCAAATAAAGGACTCTTCCAGAAAAAAGCATCGATGGTAATTCCCAGAGCAGCAAAGGCTAACCAACCAATTGCATTTGCTAACCGTTGCATAATTTTTGCTGGTTGTTCGCCAATGAATCGAAAGTTCAGTCCAATTAAGAATGGCACAATCAAAATCGAAAGCTTTACTCCAAAAATTTTGAAAACCGGCCAAAAAGGACTGGTGGTTTCAAATAAATCACCTGGAACTAATAGCACTAACGGTACCACCGAGACCTTATCAAACAAATAAGTTGCCACCCGGTTCTCCCGAATATTTTTCCCAATCACAGGTGAATTAACTGATTTACGGTTAAATTTAATAAATAGGTATTGTAGAAATAGCAAAATCGTCAAAAGTGCTAAAAAATCAATCCCTTCTGGTAAGGGATTTTGTAAAACCATGTGTTTTTTACCAATAAAAGACAGCGTGTAGAATTTATCTCCAAACAACTGCACAATTAACATAGGTAAAAAGAGCGCTAAAAAAGGAAGCGTCGTGCCTGGTAAGAACAAAGCTACTACTGCTAGCAGCTCATAAAAAACAATCCAAGTATATGAAACCTCAACCCCTACCGCAAGCGAACACAGTGAACCAACAATCCCTAATACTATCATCGCAATAAAAAACGTCCGCATTTCGGAATTTTTAGGATTAATAGCACTTTCATACAAGTGACGTTCCCGCTTAACTCGCTGACGGTATTTATATTGCGTATGAAGCAGTCCTAACCAAAAGAGCGGAGAAATTATAAAAAAACCAAAATTAAATATTTCTTGCATAATTATTCACCTATTTTAAATTTTTATGCTGTAAATTCCACTGTAGATATGCCGTGATAAATGGATTTAAGTCCCCATCCATAACTGCCTTTCCGTTGGCAGTTTCATAGTTAGTTCGATGATCCTTAACTAAGGTATACGGATGAAAAACATAGGAACGGATTTGTGAACCCCAACCAATTTCGAGTTGTTTCCCCTCTAGTTGCGCTTTTTCCTGAGCCTGTTTCTCCAGTTCCAGTTCATACAGCTTCGATTTTAACATATTCATTGCAGTGACTCTATTCTGTAATTGGGAACGCTGAGCCTGACTACTAGTAACAATCCCCGTCGGTAAATGTGTAATTCGAACCGCCGAGGACGTTTTGTTAATATGTTGTCCTCCCGCTCCGCTTGAACGAAACACGTCAACTCGCAAATCATCCGGATTAATCGTTACCTGTACTGTCTCATCTAACTCCGGCAACACGTCAACCGAGGCAAACGAAGTATGTCGCCGACCAGCCGCATCGAACGGTGAGATCCGAACTAACCGGTGAACCCCCTTTTCCGATTTTAGATAGCCGTACGCATTATGACCAGTAACGGTGAGCGTTACCTGACTAATACCAGCCGTTTCTCCGGGCTGATCAGCGACCACGGCAACTTGAAACCCATTTTGTTCCCCCCAGCGAGTATACATACGCAGCAACATGGCAGTCCAGTCACAGGCTTCTGTTCCCCCGGCTCCTGAATTAATTTCTACAATTGCATTGTTAGCATCGTACTTTCCATTTAATAATAAGCTGAGGCGGTATTGATCGACCGCTTCCTGTTCTGTTGCTAACTCTTTGTTAAATTCAGCCTCTAATTCTGCATCCGGAAGCTCCGCCAAGACCTCCAAAGTGTCTTGCAAACTATGCAAGTTCTCTGCTAAGGACTGCAACTGATTATACCGTTCTTTATCATGATTAGTGACAGCAATCAGTGCTTGCGCCTGGGTAGGATTCTCCCAAAAATCAGGTGTCGCCATTTTTGCTTCGTTGATTGCAATATTTTCTTGCAGCTGATCTAAGTCAAAGAGACCCCCTAAAACCGTCAATTGCGGTTTGTAATTTATTTAACTGTGCTTGAACTGCATTAATTTCCATTTTAATTACTCCTAACTAGTAAAAACGAAGAACCGAAGTCCTTCGTCGTAATTACCGTTGCATATTTTGTCGAATTTCTGCTTTCATAAATAAACGAGTTACATCATAATCCGTATCCGCAATCATTTCTTCAAACATTCGGTAGCCTTCCCGTTGGTACTCAACCAACGGATTAAGTTGACCATAGCCACGTAACCCAATTCCTTCTCGCAGACGATCCATCGCATCAATATGATCAGTCCAGTGGGAATCAACCACGCGTAAGACAACAACCTTTTCAAATTCTAGCAATTGTTGTGGATCGCCCAGTTCTCGACCCTTGGCATCATAATTTTTTTCAGCCAAGGAGTTCAGAAATTGCTTAATTTCTGCCGCACTCTTATTTTTAAGATTACTTAACCCAATTTCATTAGGACTCACTAAGGCACTAATAGAGAAATCTAAAATCGTATCTAAATCCCAATGCTTTTGGTCACCTTGCGTATGCAAATCAACAATTCGAGAAATCGTTCGTTTGATCATTGGCATAATTACCCATTTCAGGGATTCGTTCTCTTCAATGACCCGGTTTCGTTCTCCATAAATCACATCTCGTTGTTCTGACATCACATTATCGTATTTCAAAACATTTTTTCGAGAATCGTAGTTATTTCCTTCGACCCGTTTCTGTGCGGATTCAACCTGCTTGGTAATCATTCGGCTCCTAATCACCGCATCATCATCCTCAACTCGGAGTCGTTTCAAAATGGCCTTGATCCGATCAGAACCAAAGCGACGCATCAGATCATCTTCCAGCGATAGGTAGAATTGTGAGTATCCCGGATCACCCTGGCGACCAGCCCGTCCTCGCAGCTGATTATCAATTCGTCGGGACTCGTGTCGCTCGGTTCCAATAACCGCTAAACCGCCAAGTGCAACTACTCCTGGCCCCAATTTAATGTCAGTTCCTCGTCCAGCCATGTTAGTAGCAATCGTGACTGCACCCTTTTGACCGGCATTTGCAACAATATCCGCTTCTTTAGCATGGTTTTTAGCATTTAAGACCACATGTTTAATATGAGCCTGAGTTAATCGTTGTGCTAAATATTCTGAAGTTTCAACCGCAACTGTCCCTAACAAGATCGGTTGCTGGCGTTCGTGTAATTCCTTAACCCGATCGATCACCGCATCAAACTTAGCTTGTAACGTCGGATATAAGATGTCAGCCTCATCCAACCTAATCACCGGTTTATTGGTTGGAATCGAAACAGCGTTCATATTGTAGATCTCACGAAATTCTTCCTGTTCGGTTTTAGCAGTTCCGGTCATCCCAGCTAGTTTTCGATACCGCCGAAACAAGTTTTGATAGGTAATGTTGGCCATCGTTTTACTTTCTTCCTGGATGGTAACACCTTCTTTTGCCTCCAAAGCTTGGTGTAGCCCATCTGAGAACCGCCGACCGTCCATAATTCGTCCGGTAAACGAATCGACAATTAAAACCTCGTCATCCTTAACCACATAATCCTTATCCCGCTCCATTACATAATTCGCACGAAGCGCCTGATCAATATGATGAGTCAACGCCGTATTATCAGTATCATAGATGTTTTTTAGATTAAAGAACTTGTCGGCTCGGTTAATTCCAGCTTCCGTCAACGAAACCGTTTTCGTTTCTAAATCAACTTTGAAGTCCGTCTCTGGCTTGAGCGTCTTAGCAAATTGATCTGTTTGCTGGTATAACTGGTTAGACCCTTGCGCGGGACCAGAGATGATCAGCGGGGTTCTTGCTTCATCAATCAAAATCGAATCAACCTCATCTACCAGTGCAAAATTTAGCGGTCGTTGAACACGGTCTTCTTTGTAGACCACCATATTATCACGAAGATAGTCAAATCCAATCTCACTGTTTGTCGAATACGTAATATCAGCTTGATAGGCCGCCCGCTTTTCTTCTGGAGTTTGATCGGCCTTGTTAATTCCAACCGAGAGTCCCAGCCAGTTATAAAGTTGTCCCATTTGCTCGGCATCTCGCTCGGAAAGATATTCATTAACGGTTACAACGTGCACCCCTTTACCTGAAAGGGCGTTTAAATAGACCGGTAACGTCGCGGTTAAAGTTTTACCTTCCCCGGTCTTCATTTCCGCAATGTTCCCCTCATGGAGGACAATTCCCCCCATAATTTGAACACGAAAAGGCGTCAGTCCCAACACTCGACGAGCTCCCTCACGGGCAACTGCAAAAGCTTCTGGTAACAATTCATCTAGCGTGGTTCCAGCTTGGTAGCGCTGTTGAAATTCTGGTGTTTTGGCTTGTAAGTCAGTGTCACTGAGCTTTTGATATTCTTGTGAATATTCACTAACTTGATCAGCTAGTTTTCCCAGCTGCTTAATCCGACGCTGGTCACTCTCCACCCACTTCTTTAAAACGTTCGTTGGCATTCCTGAAATTCTCCTTGTTTAATTCTCATATAGTGATTATTAGCTTACCAATTAGCCGATTGATGACCTCTGCCTGAGATCATTAATTTGTGGTGACAAACATCCTGCTAGTTGGCTAACTATCAAATGTTTGTATTGATTCCAATTATTGCCATCATTATTTTCATTATAATGAATTATTCGCCAAATAACAATTACTCAGTGAGCTAGGGTTACACTTCGAATGTGCCGAGCCCCCGCTGACTGCAATAACCAGGCAGCTTCATGTAATGTTCGTCCAGTCGTATAGATGTCATCTACAAGACAAATATCGCGGTTTAAGCACGCTGGCCGCAATTTTTCATTGACGACAAACCGTTGGGGACCACTTAAACGGTCATGACGTCCCTTGGCAGCCTGCGGTCGATCTTTTGGCAGGGCCAGTAGCGCTGGAAACAGCTGGTTCGAGCCAAACCAACCGCTAACTTGGTTAAACCCCCGTTGTTCGATTGTCGTAGCTGTTACCGGGATAGGAACTAGCATTTCATTGGTTCGAGCTAGGTTTGAAAACAACGGTTCCATAATTAAGCGCAACCGATAGTCCCCTCGTAGTTTGTACTGCTTAATATATTCCTTGATCTGATCCTTATATGGAAAAAAAGCACGATTACTAATTAAAGAAGCCTTCATCCGATCGTTCCAATGCCGGCAGTCTGAGCATTGCTGCGTAGTAGCTTGAAACTTACCACATTTAGGACAATGCGGGGCGGCAACCGGTGTAAATTGATCCAGACATCCTGTACATAAGCGCGTAGGCGCTACGCTACTAAAACTGACTAAAAAGTGAACTGAGAAATCATAGTTCAACGACCGTTGACACCATAAACACTGAAGTTTATTCACAATGAGCCCCTTTTCGATTTAAAAATGCAATCTGGGCGGTCGCTTCACAAAGTGCAGTTGAGTAATGTCCCAACAAACAATGAACCATTCCAGTAGGACGACTGCTGCTCCGTCCCACTCGCCCTGCAATTTGAACTAGGGTGGCAGCCGTAAACACCCGGTCATCTGCACCCAAAATAATTACATCAATCCCAGGGAAAGTTACCCCGCGTTCTAAGATGGTAGTGGTAATTAAAAACAGAACTTGCTGTCTTCTCATTTTTTCTACCTTAAGCCCCCGCTCTTCATCATTGGCATAAACGGTCGCCCACTTTGCGGTCGTTTTCAAGCGCATTCGCAAAACTCGATCAACAACGCTAAGATCCTTAATTCGCGGGACGAATAGTAAAAACCGCTGTCCCGCAGCAACTTTTTCCCGAATCAGGCGCAACAAGCGGGCTGGAATCTTGTGGCGAGATAGACAACGATTCCAACCCCAGCAGAATTCTAAGTGTAGCTGCGGTAACGGTTTTCCATGAAAACGGCGTGGCAAATAACTAATGGATTTCTGCCGTTGCAGTTTGCGATTTGGCGTAGCTGTCAGCCATAATTGAACCCCGGTCGCTTTTAACGAGCGCTGAGCTGCTAGTTCTAACATGGTATTATTAGCAAAGGGAAATGCATCTACCTCATCTAAAATCAACAAATCAAATGCCGCAACAAACCGCATTAACTGATGAGTTGTACAAATCGTTAGCTGACAATAACGATACTTCAATGGACTAGTGCCATGAAGCAGTACCATTTCAATGGAACGAAAGGCGGCTTGGTAGCGCGGAAATAGTTCTATACATACGTCGACGCGGGGACTAGCAATTGCAATCCGCCATCCTTGCGTCATCGCCCAAGCAATTGTGGGAAAGGTGATCTCTGTCTTCCCAGCTCCAGTAACCGCCCACAATAAATGGCTTTGTCCCTGCTGAACCGCAGTTAAAACCTCTGTAGCCACGCGATCCTGGATTTTAGTTAGCTGCCCTGACCAACTCAACGGCTGCCGTGAACTGGTAAAGTGGTTTGGTTCAGGAATGGTTAACAATTGCATATGTGAATCAAGTCGTCCTAGTTGGATACACTGATAACAGTAATAAGCGCCGTTCGGCAATTGGGTAAGCTTCGTGTCGCTCGCTTGCTGACACCGATTGCAGTACACCGACTGCTGACTAACTTGTAGTGCCGGTTGCAACTGTACGTTTACCCAGTCAGCTGGAACCGTTCCTCGCCAAGGGACCAAACGACCATACGCCAACTCTTGTTCCATCTTTTTCACCTCGCACTATAATACGCAAAATAAAAAGGAGCTTATTATGAAATCAACGTTTTTAACGATCAGCCAACCCGCGCGTGCCAGCTACGTGATCAAAAAATCAAAGTTCATTGCTGACATTGCTCCCGTCAGCAATGCGGTAGCCGCAAAGGGCATGCTAGCGCAGTTAACGGCTGCCACTCCTAAAGCGAATCATCATTGCTATGCCTATCGTCTGGTCGAAAATCCACCCGCAGAACGCTTTAGTGATGACGGAGAACCGGTGGGCACTGCTGGCAAACCGCTGCTTGAAATTCTGCACCATCACCAACTAGAAAATACTTTGATTGTAGTAACGCGTTACTTTGGTGGAATTAAGCTGGGGGCTGGCGGATTAATTCGTGCCTATGCGCAAGCTGCTAACGTCGCCGTTGCTCAAACAACCCTATGCGAAAAAACCTTAGCTCGGCAACTTACCATCAGTCTGGATTATCCACAACTTAATAAATTACGTTCATTTTTAGACCAGCAACAATTACCGATTTTAAAGACTACCTATACCGAACAAGTGACGATCACTACTGCCGTTCCCGTTGCGCAGGTTTCAACATTTCAAGCCCGTGTCACCGAACGTTTAACCGGTCAAGCCCACTACCAACTGGGAGCGGAATGTTATCTAACCTCTCCTCCACAACCTTAAATCCGATTGTATTTTGCGGTGTTTCTGCTATAATACATAGTGAAAAACATCACAATATGGAGGTAATTTTTATGCACATTCAGTCAGATCCTCAGAAAAAAACACCTATTATCACTCAAATGGGGATCTTCGCCGTGATTTTATTCGTGTCATACTGCTTGTCAAACCTATTTCCGGCTACTTTCCCCGTTCCGGCTCCGGTAATTGGATTGCTAATCCTTTATTTCTTATTAACCATCGGTCTGATTAAACCACAACAAATTGAAACGCTAAGCAATTTTTTGATCAGCTTACTGGCCTTTCTCTTTGTTCCATCGGGAATTCAGTTAGCCACTTCTCTGGATATTATGAAGCACAGTGGCTTACAACTGGTGGTAATGATTATTATTTCCACCGTTGTTATGTTAGTTTCGGTAGCGCTGGTTGCCACCGGCTTAATTTGGTTACGACAACGATTCTTCCCAATTAAAGATCAGCAGCAGGAGGACTAAAATGCAGGTAGAATTATTGAAATTTTTGGGCACCCCAATGTTTGGAATTGCACTTTCCCTTGTAGTCTATCTAATTGGAACGTGGTTGTTCAAAAAATCACATGGTTTTTTTCTTTTTCAACCATTATTTGTCAGCATGATTTTAGGTATTTTTTTGCTCTGGCTACTAGCTAAGAGCAGTAACCTCCCAATTACTTGGATCTACAAAAATTTATATAAGCCTGGTGGCGACATCATCTTTTGGTTCCTATTTCCAGCAACCATTGCTTTTGCCCTGCCACTCTATCGGCGAAACGATATTGTCAAAAAGTATTGGCTTGAAATTCTTTTAGCACTGATTATTGGTCTCTTAATTTCACTCATAATTATGTACTACGTTTCAAAATTACTTGGACTAAATCATGCGGCAATTGCATCGATGTTACCACAAGCAGCAACAACAGCGGTTGCTATGCCGATCGCTACTGGGATCAAAGGGATTCCTGCCATCACTGCCATGGCCTGCATCTTAAATGCCGTCATTATTTATGCCGCAGCTGATTGGATTATTAAAATTTTCCACCTAAAAAATCCGATCGGGATTGGTCTTGGGCTGGGAACAGCTGGGCATACCTTAGGTTCTGCCAAGGCACTCGAGCGAGGACCTATTGAAGGTTCCATGGCTGCCATCTCCGTTGTAATTATTTCCATTGTCGTTGATGTCATCGTACCAATTTTTGCCAAGATTGTCGGTCTCTAGATTTTTTACCAAACAACAATAAAAGAGTCTCGATTAATCATCGAGACTCTTTTATTGTTGTTAATTAATTCATTTTTATGAATGTTTCCGTTTTCTAAAGCCGAGGTAAGAAGCCAGCGTGATGAATCCAGTTCCCAATAGTTGCCAGAGACTAGCCTGATTAGTTTGACCAGTCTGTGGTAAGTGCTGTTGTCCTGAAGCTGATTTTGTTGCTGTTGGAGCTACTAAGCGTTGATTTACCGGCAAACTAGAATTTATGGTCGCCGGTGTCGTGCCCACTACTGTAATCATAATCGTGAACACTTGACCATCAGCCGTTGTAATTATTACTGGATAGGTTCCTGGAACTAATGGGTTTACCTGAGAAAAGTCTGCGGTAAATCGAACCGGGTTCCCAAATTGATCGGTTACATAAATTCCCAGCTCACTAGCTGTTGGCACTCGACTTCCAACATTAATCACAGCATTATTACCATGAATAATCAGACCGTTACGATTAACATCATTCTTTTTGGGAAGCACCGTAACTATCACTGTCTTGGTTTGTCCATCTGCAGTTGTTAGGGTCACTGGGTAATTACCAGGTACCTGATTATTGACTTGCGAAGTATCTACCGTTACGTCGATCGGATTCCCAAACTTATCCGTCGCCGAAACACCTAGTTCACTGGCCGTTGGGATGCGATCGCCGACGGTAATTGTCGCATTATTGCCGTCAATTTTCTGTTTATTTGGCAACACTGTAATCGTGATTGTCTTGGTTTGTCCGTCCGCGGTTGTTAAAGTGACTGGATAATCCCCAGGAACCTGATTATTAACTTGCGAAGTATCTACCGTTACATCAATCGGATTCCCAAATTTATCCGTTGCTGAAACACCCAGCTCACTAGCTGTCGGGATGCGATCGCCAGCGGTAATTGTCGCATTATTGCCGTCAATAGTTTGCTCATTTGGTACCACCGTAACCGTGACCGTCTTGGTTTGTCCATCCGCTGAAGTAATCGTAACCGGATAATCGCCAGGAACCTGATTGTTAACCTGCGAAGTGTCCACCGTTACATCAATCGGATTCCCATGTTTATCAGTCGCGGATGCCCCTAACTCAGCAGCCGTTGGCACCCGATCGCCAACTGCAATCTTAGCATTATTGCCGTCAATGGTTTGCTCATTTGGTACCACCGTAACTGTGACCGTCTTGGTTTGACCATCAGCTGAAGTAATCGTGACGGGGTAATCGCCAGGAACTTGGTTATTGACTTGTGAAGTATCAACGGTTACAGCAATTGGGTTGCCCTCAGGGTCAGTCGCTGCTGCTCCTAATTCTTCAGCCGTCGGTACCGCATCTCCAACCGTAATTGTTTTATTACTACCGCTAATACTACTCTGATCTTCAATATACTGGACCTGCGTATCAGTACCGGGATCATCAATTGCAACTGGATAGGGATCACCTGGTTTTAAGTACGTTTTTCCTGACGGATCGCGAGGATCTAAGGCTAAGAAACCGGGAATGTTCGGAATTTTTGGTGCTACAATTTTAGTGCGATCATTTGGATCCGTTTCATAGAGAACGTCGTCATCACCATTGTTAAATGGCTCACCGGTCGCTTTATTCACTGGGACTAGCTTGGCCAGCCGATTTACATAATAGACGATGTCATTAGACTGGGGAACGTAAATTGATCGAACGTTAATTGGACCTTCCGGGGTATCATAGTAATAATTAGTAGTATCCCCATTCTTTTGGTAGTTAGCATCAATTCGATAGGTTTGCCCCACTTTATTACCGGCATCATCATACAAATTGACATCCATGGTTCCCTTGCTGTCAACTTCGGTGTATACCAACGTATACTTTCCGCCTACAAAGGTCTTGGTCCACTTAGTCCCTGGAATCCCAAAAGAAGACACTAACCCCTGATGATTATCAGGAATACTTACAACATAATCCTGCGCCACAATTTCTTTTGGAATCCCGTCAATCAAGTAATCCTGACCAGACATCCCCGAAATATCTCGAGTTGAAACAACTTGGTTCGTATCTTTATCGATATACGTAACTTTTTGATTAATTAGTTTAGGCACGAAAAAACCAATGTTACTATACTGCGGACTAATCACGTTATCATCATAAAACCAGTCTTTGGAAAACCGTCCACTCCCCGCTTGACTGGCAGTAACACTGTATTCACTATACTTCGTGTAAGTAATTCCAGGATTACTCTTTGAAGTGACCGAATCCTTTTCACCAGTTAATGTATATGAATTTAATAAATTATTTTGCGCATCAAATTCATAAATATAAACAGTTCCATCACCATTGCGATTGGTCGAAAAGACAACGTTTTCGACCGGCTGACTCGTACCATCAGTTTTTAAATAACCGAACGTATAATGATCTGAATTCGGATCCTGCCACTTTCCTGCCGGATAATCCGGATCGGTGACATTTGCATTAAAGGTTTCCCCATTTTCAGCTGCTAGGGTCATTGTCGACGGCATTACTGACTTCTCGCTGGCTTGTGGTTGCTGAGAAGTTACTACCTGCGAACCCGTCGCTTCTGACTGAGTGGCACTAGCAACTGAGGCCTGTGAACTCGTAGTTTGTGAAACCGGTGCTGCCTGTGCAGATTCTACCGGAGCATTTGAAACTTGTTCGCTTGGTTTGCTTGCTGACACGGACGAAGTCTCGGTACTAGTAGAGTTTCCAATCGAATCAGTCGTTTGTGAAGTAGTTGCTTCCGAGGTAGCTGCTTGGGAAGTGGTTGCTTGTGATTGAACCGACAAATTTGCTGAATCAGGTTCCGCCGCAACACTTGTGGATGCTAAACTATCATTGCTTACCGTGCTACGATCAGACTGATCTTGCTGGGTGGCAGTTGCTTGGTTAGCTTGATCGGCATGGACTTTGGCGCCCTGATTCAAAAACAGGAATCCACCAGTTACTACCATGGTAGTTATCCCGGCATAAACCCACTTACCTTTAGCTTTATACATTTTGTAATGGATTTTATCATTTTGAAAATTCATGTTTATCACCTCGAAAAAACAAGACATTCATAGTAACATTAATCTTTCTATAATTAAGGTCACTATACCATTACTACTAATAAAAAACAAGTAATCATTATTAAAAGGGGCTTGTTTAAACAGGATTACTGTTTAAACAAGCCCCTTTTAATTATCTACTTTTTAATTATCTAAATGATAGTTATACGTTGAAACAATAATGTCTTGGCGTGAATTTAAGGCTGCCCGCAACCGCAAAGCAGTTTGATTATGCAAAACATGTTGCCAGTGTCGTCTTGGAACAAACTGTGGCACCAAAACCGTTGTGGAATAGTTTTGCTCCGTATCCTTTCGTGAAATCACATCACAAAATCTCAACACCGGATCATTAATTGAGCGATAAGAAGTATGCAAGTTAACGAAACGAATGTCCGGATACTCATCCCGAAATCGTTGTTCAATTTTAACCTCATGCTCTGGATTGGAATCAAAAGAAACATGAACGGCAATTACCATGTCACCAATTGATTTGGCATAGCTAATCGCTTCACGAGTAACCTGCGTGACGTTGCCAACTAGAACGATTACCGTTGAACCATCGTAATGATGTTCTAACTGTTTACTATCCAAATTCCGAATTCGAAGCTGTGCGGCTACCAATTTATAATGATTATGAATCAAGTTAAACATGTAGAGAATCAGTGGCATAATGATCAAATAAGGCCACACGTTTACAAAATGAAGAATAAACAAGAAGACTACTAAAATTGCCGAGATGGCAGCTCCGACTAAATTAATCAGGGCTTTCCCGGGCCAAAAACCATCTCGATGATGCAACCAATGAACAATCATTCCCGATTGTGACAAAGTAAATGGAACAAAGACTCCGACCGCATACAACGGAATCAATAAATTAGTTTTCCCATTGAAGATTAAAATCAGTACAATCGCACCAATTGCTAAAGAAATGATTCCGTTGGAATAGCCCAACCGATCACCCTTATCAAGGTATGCGTGTGGCAGATATTTGTCCTTTGCCATGTTAAAAGCCAGGATTGGAAAAGCGGAAAAACCAGTGTTCGCAGCAACTGCCAAGATCAAAGCAGTTGCCATTTGCAATACATAGTAGAAAAAGCCGTGTCCAAAAACGCCCATCCCAATTTGAGATAAAACGGTATCTTTGGCACTTGGTACAATCCCCATGTAATAACTCAAAAACGTAATTCCAGCAAAGAAAAGCGCCAAAATAATTGCCATCAACGCCAACGTATTGGCAGCATTTTTTCGTTTTGGATCCTTAAAATTAGGAACCGCATTACTAATCGCTTCCACCCCAGTTAACGAAGCTGACCCCGATGAAAATGCTTTAAAAAAGAGTAGTAAACTCATTCCCTGGACAGATGAAGTAACTGGTGCAGTTGCCCGATAAGTAATATTTCCATTCAGAATGTTGTAACCACCCCAAACAATCATTACCAGGATCATTAAAATAAATAGATACACTGGAATCACTAGAAAAGAGGCTGAATCGCTCATTCCACGAAGATTTAAGACCATAATAAAGAGCACAATAAAAATGGCAATGGGAACCTGGTAAGCATACAACGACGGAATCGCCGAGGTAATTGCTTCCGTCCCAGAAGTCGTTGACACAGCAACCGTCAACATATAGTCAACTAGCAATGAACCGCCGGCTACCAATCCAGCCCCCTCACCCCAGTTCGTCCGAGCAACCACATATGCACCACCCCCAGAAGGATAGGCATAGATAATCTGTCGATAAGAAAGGGTAATGGCGGCTAACAAGATGAGCACCAGCAAAGCAACCCACATCTGATACATCAACGCCGCAGTTGAAAGCGTAATCAGCACCGCCGTAATCTGTTCAGTTCCATAGGCCACCGAAGATAGCGCATCAGATGATAATAATGCTAATCCTTTGAATTTAGTTAGTGATTGTCCCGAAACATCACTACTTTTGAGCGGTCTACCAATAATAAGTCTTTTTAAATATCGCCACATGAACCTTACTCCCATAACTTTAGCTTTAAATTGGGTTAATCCCTGTTTTCCATTGTACTATACTACGTTCATTTTGCGGCAACAAGCTTAGAAAATAAAAAAAGCCCGCCATTGCGAGCTTTTCTTAATTTAAATTACATCATTCCTGGCATTCCTTGTGGCATTTGTCCGGGAGCACCGGCATCTGCTTTTTCTTCTGGTTTGTCAGCAACTACCGCTTCCGTTGTTAATAATAATGATGAAACAGAAGCAGCATTTTGTAGTGCCGAACGACTAACCTTGGTAGGGTCAACCACTCCGGCTTTAATCATATCTTCATATTTACCAGTGGCAGCATTGTAACCAATCCCTGCTTGTTCTTTCTTCAGGTGATCAACCACGACTGCCCCATCAACACCAGCATTTTCTGCAATTTGTTTAACTGGTGCTTCCAAAGCTCGTAGCACAATGTTGATTCCAGTTTGCTCATCGCCAGTAGCATCAAGGTTTGCAACATCTGACAAGATGTTAATGAAGGAAGTCCCACCACCAGGAACAAAGCCTTCTTCTACGGCAGCTCGAGTAGCGTTCAAAGCATCTTCGATGCGGTATTTACGTTCTTTCAATTCAGTTTCAGTAGCTGCTCCCACTTTGATGACAGCAACGCCACCAGCTAATTTAGCAACCCGTTCCTGTAATTTTTCCTTATCAAAGTCTGAGCTAGAAGCGGCAATCTGATTCTTGATTTCTGATACACGCTGTTGAACAGCATCCTGACCACCTTTGCCTTCAACGATGGTCGTGTTATCCTTCGTCACGTTAACTTTGTTAGCCTGACCAAGCTGATCAATGGTCGTGTCTTTTAGATCTAGACCCAAATCATCGCTAATTACTGTTCCGCCAGTCAAAACAGCAATATCATCTAGTTGCGCTTTGCGACGATCACCAAAACCAGGTGCTTTAACCGCAACAACGTTGAAAGTTCCCCGCATTTTATTCAAAACTAAGGTAGGCAATACTTCACCACCAATATCATCAGCAATGAGCAAAAGTGAACGACCTTGTTCAACAACTGACTGCAATAGTGGCATGATGTCTTGCATATTATTGATCTTTTTGTCAGTCAATAAAATATATGGATTATCAAGGTTTGCTTCCATTTTTTCTTGGTCGGTTACCATGTATTGTGACATGTAGCCACGATCAAATTCCATTCCTTCAACAACATCAAGACTGGTCTCAACACCTTTGGAGTCTTCAATCGTGATAACTCCATCGTTACCAACTTTTTCCATTGCATCCGCAATCAAACTACCAACTCGTTCGTTAGCAGATGAAATCGAAGCAATCTGTGCAATATCTTCCTTGCTGGCAACCTGATGGCTCATTTTGTGTAATCCAGCCACAGCTGCTTCAGTTGCTTTTTCAATTCCACGACGAACGCCAACGGGGTTTGCACCGGCAGTAACGTTTTTCATACCTTCTTTAACAATTGCCTGCGTTAGCACCGTCGCTGTCGTAGTTCCGTCACCGGCAACATCGTTAGTTTTAGAAGCAACTTCGGAAACTAACTTAGCTCCCATGTTTTCGAAATGATCTGGAAGTTCAATTGCTTTTGCAATCGTTACTCCATCATTAGTAATCGTTGGATCCCCAGCTGCTTCCTCTAAAACTACGTTTCGACCCTTTGGTCCCATCGTGGTTTTAACCGTATCTGCTAACTGATCAACACCATCTAGCATCTTGCTACGTGCGTCATCAGAAAATTTAATTTCTTTAGCCATTTTAATTCACCTCATAAAAATTTATTTTGAGTCTGATTTAATCTATTTTAAAATTGCCAACAAGTCATTCTCATGCATTACCAAGTATGATTCCCCTTGATAGTCGACGTTAGTCCCTGCATACTTGTCAAACATTACCCGATCACCAGTTTTAACAACTGGTGCAACGGTCTTTCCATCATCAAGGACTTTTCCAGCTCCGACTGCAATTACTTCGCCTTCCGTCGGTTTTTCTTTGGCATTATCTGCCAAAACAATCCCACCAACTTGTTGGTTTTCTGGTTCCTGAACCTTAATAATAATTCGATCTCCAATTGGCTGTAACATGCTAATCCCTCCAACAAATTAATTTTGGCACTCAAACTATTCAAGTGCTAATTACATTTTCTAATATAGTCTGCTTTTCTTAAAATTGCAAGAACTTTGTTCAGTAAAAAAGGCGAATTGTCTCTGACAGTTCGCCTTTTATTTCTGATCGTAGTGGTCAATAAAGTAGATTAAAGTTTGGAGCTCGTTCGTTAAATCAACGTTGTGGACGCGAATTCGATCTGGAACTGACAACCGGATCGACGTGAAATTCAAAATCCCCTTCACCCCAGTTTCAGCAACTTGATTCGCCACCTCCTGTGCTACTCGCGAAGGAACTGTGAGAATCGCAACCGTAATTTGCTGATCCTGTAACTGCGTCACTAGCTGCTCAATGGGATAGATAGGAACCCCGCTCTGAACCGTATTAATCTCTTGAGAATTAATGTCAAAAGCGGCCGAAATGCGGATGTTACTATCCTGATGAAAGCTAAAGTTAAGTAGAGCATGACCCAGATTACCAACCCCGACGAGTGCAACATTGGTTAGTCGATCCTGATCGAGAATATCCTTAAAAAATGCCAGCAAGTTATCAACATCATAACCATAACCGCGCTTGCCCAAAGCCCCAAAATACGAAAAATCGCGCCGAATGGTTGCTGAGTCAACTCGAATTGCATCTGCTAATTCATTCGATGAGACCCTTGTTTTCCCACCATCATGCAAAATATTAAGGTAGCGATAGTACAATGGTAACCGCTTGGCCGTTGCACGCGGAATCTTTGTTTCTGTCATTTAATTTCCTCCACCTGACTATTATCGAAAGCCTGATAAGAATTATTTTAACATAAAACAATTCTTTGTGAAAATATTTTCAAAAAATTACTGCCGTTCTGAACCTCCGTAAGAAAAACACTAGCCGCTGGACTAGTGTTTTTTTAATTGGATTCGTTCAAATTCTAAGCTAGGATTAGCATTTAAGTCTAGATCAGCTCGCACCTGATGCTTTTCTAACATCCAACCAGCGGCACCAATCATGGCAGCATTATCACCACAAAACTGTGCTGGTGCCATTACCAATCGGACTTGGTTGGCTACCGCGCTAGCGAGACGTTGACGTAATTCGTGATTAGCTGCAACTCCCCCAGCCAGGATCAGCTGCTGTGCTGGATATTCATGGAGTGCGCGGACCGTTTTATCAACCAAGACATCCACTGCAGCTGCTTGGAAACTAGCTGCCAAATCGACCTGAGAAAGCTGTTCGTGTACCTGTTCTGCATGATGAACCCGGTTAATAAAGGAGCTTTTCAGCCCACTAAAGCTAAAATCATAGCCAGCTTCATCCTGCATTGCTCTCGGAAAAGCAAAAGTATCCTGACCTTGCTGTGCCAGTTGATCGACTTGGGGTCCGGCTGGATAAGCCAACCCCATCGTCCGACCAACCTTGTCATAGGTCTCGCCAACTGCATCGTCTCTGGTTTCACCAATGATTTCAAACTGGTTCTCGGCTGGCATCCATACTAATTCCGTATGCCCACCAGAAACCACCAACGCCATGGCAGGAAATTTAATTGGTTGCACAAACTGAGCTGCATAAATATGCCCAGCAATGTGATTTACCGGTAAAAGTGGCAGGTGGTGCGCCCAAGCCACCGTTTTAGCTGCTGTAACTCCCACCAGCAAAGATCCCACTAATCCCGGTCCGTATGTAACTGCAACCGCACTCAAATCCGCATAGTCTACCTGAGCCGTTTGCAACGCCTGCTCTAGACAAATTGTAATCTGTTCGATGTGATGTCTGCTAGCGACCTCAGGAACTACTCCACCAAATCGTTGATGGCTTTTAATCTGCGTTGCCACTTCGTTAGCAAGCACTTTTCGACCATCACGAATTACGGCCACGCTGGTTTCATCACAACTCGTTTCAAAGGCGAGAATTAAACTTGTTTTGCTCTTCATTTTCAACTCACAATCATTATCTACCAAAATTTTTAGAAGCTAAAACATTCCGTTTTTCCAAGTTCAACTGAAATTCAGTCAGCCCAGTTTCAGCCCGATCCTGTTTAGCTTCTTCCTTGGTCACAAAGCCCAAATCAGTCAAAATACCCTGAGTTTTGTCATCATCATCTGAACAACAAACTAAAACTTGTTGTAACTCCATTTCACGCGCGCGTTCAATGCAAGTGGTAATTAAAAAGTAGCCTAAGCCATGGTGCTGGAACTCTGGTAAGATTGCCAATGAATCAATGATACAAAGCCGTTGGTCCCGTTTGATCACCGCATCGATAAAGCCTACCAATTCATCATGATACCGTAAGATGAAATAAAAGCGATCATGATCGTTACGTAATCCAAGTTGAAACCGTTTGCGACTCCATTTGAAATGTCCTCGGCCAGCTGCCCGACTAACCTTAACAATGTCTGGAAGATCCGTTAGCGTTCCTTTCCCTAAAAAATAATGATTCCCACAGATTTCAACCTGACGATTTTTAAAAACTAACGCGTTATCAATCTTGTTTTCCAAACGATCGTTAACGTTTTTACGATACCATTCTTTAAAGGTGCTCCACATAATTGTGCTGTTCCTCTCCTGGATGTTCTCGTTGCCAATCTGCTTCCGCCTGGGTCAATCGCAAGTATCTTGGCACAAAATGATCTACATCGGTAACCACTGCTTGTTTCTGCCCGGCTAATCCCAATTCTCCAGCTTGGGGAAGCGCTTTTGGTCCTGATACTACTACTGCCGTAGGAAAAGATTCCTTAATCTGATCCACAAAATGTAGCGTATCTTGACCGACAAACAACAAGTTATCATGGAATTTTTGTAGTTCTAAAATCCACCGCGAGAATGCCACATGTCGATCAAGGAGCACCGTTTTCAAACCAGCTGGTTCGGTTTGGTAAACTCCCGAAAATACCAAGTCATTACGCGCATCAAATAATGGAACAATCAAACGGTTAGTATCACTAAAGTTCAGCGCTAAGGTGGCTAAACTAGAAATTCCAACTAATTGAATCTTAAGGGTGGTTGCTAGTACTTTCCCAATCGTAACTGCAACCCGCAGACCGGTATATGAACCCGGTCCATTAGCTACGACGACTCGATCAAGGTCGGTTGGCTGCAAGTGCGCCCGCTCTAGCAACTCTGCTACTAAGGGCAAGGCAAATGCGGCATGTTTTCGTTCCGTTGTAATAGTCGTCGTTGCTAATAGCTGGTTGCCGTCCAACACCGCCGCGGTTAGCGGGCGGTTGGAGGTGTCCAGTGCCAATACTTTCATCATTATCACTTCTTATTCTAAGTTTTCCCATTTAATTTGGGCTGTCGCAGAAACTTGTTCTTGGACTAGTATTTGGTGAACCGACCAATCATAACCAGTTTCAGCAGGAAGGACTGTTGCTCGGCTGGTAACCGCGTCACCATAACGAACTTCATCAGCAAACTTAATGCTAAATCCGACCGCCCGATGCGCTTTTAAAAATGAAAACGGTAGGGTATCGACCATCCAACCAATATAATGAGTATTACTAACATGTCCATTAAAGTCAATATCCGAAAATCGAACCGGATAATTAGTACTAATAACCTCTTCTGACGGTAATTTTTGGATCTTTTGCATCCGCCCAATCCGATGAACTCGTTCACTGCCGTATGGCGTCACCATCTCCGGATTTATTTTTACCATCTTGCGAGTTTTTAAATCCATCGTTACCCAAAGGCTAGTAACCGAAACTAACAACTGACCATCAGTAGTACGAGCCCAAAAATTACGCCGCGCAAAATTATTGGTATATTCAGAGCCTTGGGTTGAAACTTCCAGACGTTCATTGGCGCGTGGCAAGCGCATAATAGTGACGTCGTATTGAATTACAACCCAGGTAGCCCCCGCTTGTTGGACTCGATTAATTCCAACTGCCAAATCATTAGACTGATCCTCAGAAACTTGCACAATGGTATCAATTAAATACTGCAGATTAATATCACCATGAAGATCTGTTTCAAAATTTGCAACCTGAACCGGTTCTGAAAAAATTTTTGCTACCATAATACATTAACGCTCCTAAGTAAGCTGATGATATTCATTGTATACATCTTGTCGAACTACCTGGTTTAACTTTGCTACTTGCTTAATGGCTTCATTTGGTTTTGCTCCGTGATTAATTAATGCTTGCACTTGTGCTCTCAAGGTCAGTTTAGCCATCGGGTTAACCGGCTGGTCCGGTTCTTGATTAGAATTACCTGCAACCAAAATCACAAACTCGCCCCGAATGTTAGTCGCTTCACTCCAGACCACGAGCTCACTTAAGGTTCCCCGCACATATTCTTCGTGCCGCTTAGTAAGTTCACGTCCCAACGCTGCATCCCGATCTCCCAGAACCTGCAGAAGTTGCTTTAATGTTTGCTTAAGTCGATGGGGAGCCTCATAAAAAATCAAAGTTGCTGTAATCGACTGTAAGTGTTGTAACTCGGTTCGTTGCTCTCGGGGTTTCCGTTTTAAAAAACCATAAAACATAAACGGTTGCGCCGGCAACCCGGAAGCAATTAAACTCGTTAGTCCAGCATTTGCTCCTGGCAGGCTCACCACTGGGATTTGGTGCGTTAGACATTGCTGCACCAAATCCTGCCCTGGATCACTGATTGAGGGCATTCCTGCATCACTAACTTGGGCAATCGTCTGCCCCATTTTCAATTTTTGGATTAATTCTGGAGTTCGTGTGGTTGCGTTATGCTCATGAAAACTAATTTGTTTAGTTTTAATCTCAAAATGATTTAATAGCTTTTGCGTGTTGCGGGTATCTTCTGCAGCAATTAAATCTACTAATTTTAAAATCCGTAAAGCCCGCAAGGTAATGTCTTCGAGGTTGCCAATCGGAGTGGGGACTAAATATAAAGTTCCCATCGTCATGGACTTAAAACTAGATTGCGTCTGAAGCGTCATCAGCTATCGCTCCCCGTAAATAATTTCCGTACAAAAGATACAACTTTCATTTTGTAATCGGCTTTTACCATAATACTGATTACAAATATGATAACCGTCATTATAAAGTTTCTCTAAATTTTGCTTTGATTTGGAAAGTACTTGCACACCCTGATGCTTTTTTTCATGGGCATCCAATAAATCATGCAGGTGCTGGTTTTCAATCCGAAGCTCCTCATTTTCTGCCAACATCTTCACCACCTGGTGCTGCATGGTTGCGAGATTGGCAGTCAACTGCTTGAACTCCATTATTAAATCATCAGTGTTTTCAGTCGGCAAAATTGGTCATTCCTTTCACATTACTGAAATTCCCTAAGGCTTTTAAGCGTAATTGCTTCTAAAATATTTTGAAAACTAACGTTATTTTGCTGAAAACGACTAATGGTTAAAACATTTTCAATAATAGCGATTAGTTGCTGATCAGACAAGGAGTTTGCTGCTTGCTGCATCATTTTGTAATCATCACCAAAAGCCAGCTGTTCCGAACCAGTGCCTTGATATTTAACTTGAAGGACCTCTTGAAAGAGGAAACAAATCATTTGAATTGTAACGTCTTGATCATTACGATCTCTCATCAACGGCACCAGATTGGTTTGAACCGTTAAAAAAGCCTGCCAATCACCCTGTAGCAGCCAGCGAAACCAACGCTCTAACCCCTGCTTGCTTTTTACAATCCAGTCGTCCTCTGTGAGTCGCTCAATTTGTCGAGCATCACTAGTCAAGTTTAACAGTAATTGGATTGTACTGTGAGGTAAGGGACCCTGCTTTAACTTAGTTTTTAGCTCCGCTTGATCTTGAACAGCTAATTCCACTACTTGCGTCCGTGAAATAATGGTTGGCAATAAGCGGTGGTAATTATTTGTCAACAAAAAGACCGTTACGTGCGTGGGGGGTTCTTCTAATGATTTTAATAAACTATTAGCCGCTTCCGTCGTCATGGTTTCGGCTTCAGAAATAATAAACACCTTTTGTTGTCCTTCAACCGCACTCTTAGAAAATTCGCGGCGAACCTCTCGAATCTGGTCAACTTTCAAACTGCTCCCGGTTGGTTCCACCATTAAAACATCCGGATGCTCTCCAACTGCAATTCGCAAACATTCGTTGCATTTACCGCAAGGAACCCCAGTTGCTTGCACATTACTACAAAATAGTCGCATGGTGAGTAGCAACGCCAAATTTTTTTTACCGACGCCACTAGTTCCGCTAAACAAATAAGCATGACTTAACTCATGCTTAGCAATTACTTGTAAGAAGTGACGCTCTAACTCCGGTTGTTGCATTTCTACTGCCGTCAACACTTGAGCCGCTTTCATGGTCTCGTCTCCTAAAAATGATAAAAATTATCCATGGGCAACACCATGACTGTTGCTCCGCCAACTTGTACTTCAACCGGGTATGACGTATCACTAATACTTCCGACTAGGTTAATCGGTGGGGTCACATACTGTGAGCGTGCCTGACAAACTTCCTTAATGGTATCTAGGACTTCCTTAACCCGTTGATCCTCAATTCCAATTAAATACGTGATATTTTTAGCCTTCAAAAAACCACCCTTAGTTGCTAACTGCGTGGCAATGATTTTTTGGTGGTTAAGCTGATTTTGTAGCTTGGTAGAATCTTTTTCCTGAACAATTGCTACCACAAGTTTCATAAGCGTCTCCTTTACAAAAAATAGGATGCAAACTGTTGCGAAATTACCGCTAAAACTTTTTGAGTTACTACTGCAACTGGCTGCGTGGCATCAATCACAACCATTCGCTGGGGATTATTAGCGGCAATTTTATCATAGGCTGTCTGAACCCGCACATAAAAATCACGTTGTTGCTGATCTAATTGATTTTGCTGCTTTGTTTCTCGGGTTTGAATGCGTTCCAGTGCCACCGCAACGGGTAATTTTAAGTAAAAAGTCAAGGTTGGCAGCACTCCCTCCGTCGCGAACTGATTCATTTCCAGGATGTTTTCAATGCCTAGCTGCTGACCACCGCCTTGATACGCTAGTGAACTATCGAGATATCGGTCACATAAAATTAGTTGATTATTATGAAGCGCTGGTAAAATCCGCCGTGTAAGGTGTTGTCGGCGAGCTGCTGCAAAGAGGAGTGCCGTGCTCCGTGGATCCAATGCGTTATTGTGATCAAAAATAAAAGAGCGAATCTGTTCGGCCAGTTGATCTCCGCCAGGTTCCCGAGTGGTGACCAGCTGCGCCCCCAATCGGGGAATTAGATCCTGAACAACCTGCTGCATTACCGTCGTTTTTCCAGAGCCATCGAGACCTTCAAATGTGATAAGCTTCCCTGTCATCTGTTTTGCCGTCCAATCATTAATCTAACCTAATTGTACTTTAAAATCGTTGTCTATTCTAGTTAAACTGTTTCCAAACAAAAAAGGCTGATTAATCTCAGCCTTTTTAAAATCATTCTGCACTTAAGCTTACCACTGGATCAACTCGCGCAGCCTTTAATGCAGGTGCTAACGCTGCCAGTAAACAAATTACCACCGAAACAATTACTCCAAAGAGTACATTTCCAACACTAATTTGCATTAGTGAGTAGTGAATCCCAGAATTAGTGAGATGATTAATCCCCAATTCTAAAACATAGGCTAAAATCACTGCGATAATTGATGCAAAAAATCCTAGGATGGCCGCCTCAAAAATAAAGAGGTGCCGAATATTTCGTTTAGTAAAGCCCAAAGCCCGTAAAATTCCAATTTCTTGGGTTCGTTCAGAAACACTGATATATAGAACTACAATGATCATAATGGTAGAAACCAATAATGAGATCGCAGCAATTGAAGTCAACACTCCCACTGCAATGTTAACATACGTATTCAAAGTCGATACAATGCTACCAGCTCCAGTAATTTGAAAATCAGCTTTGCCGGTACTACTGTGTAAAGCTTTTATTTTATTTTGAACCGGCTCCACATTTTTTACTCCGCCGGCAATATCAACCGACAAAAAGTTTGGACTAAAGTCCACCCCACCGGCACGATACATCGAAGCCAACGTATCATAAGAAATCACTGCTGGCGTGCCACTTAAGCTATCAGAAACGCCACTTATTGTAACTTCTTGCTGTAAAATTTTAGGTTGCGTCTGACTGCCCCCTGCATTAATGTACAGCATCAGCTTGTTTCCTTTAACAGCGTATGGATTCTTTTTGTTGATTTTTTGGGCGTCGCCCTTACTAATGAGAATTTCATTTTTACCGGGGATTTTCCCAGTCTTGATATTCTTCGTCTTGATGGTGTGATCGTAAGTTTGAATGGTTTGCAGATGGATATTCTTGTTGCCTTGGCGAAGCTGACCACCAGTGACTGCAAAATAACCCTTTGAAACACTTTTTACATGCTTAATTTTTTCTAATTTTTTCTGGTCCTGGTTGGTTAGTTTGATCTGTTTTGTCTGATCGTCCCCCGTTTTTTTAGTCACTTGAATCGTGTTAGGGTTGATTTGCGAGTAAATCTCATGGTTAATATATCCCTTTGCTCCATTACCCAGCCCCAACATGATAATCACACTAAAAATACCAATGGCTGAACCAATCATAATCAAAATATTTCGTTTCAGATTATAGCAAAAATGTTCCCAGGCCATCCTGAACATGGCGAATGAGCTAGCTACCTTAGAATGGAACGAGTTGTTTTCTTGAACAACTGGGAATGGATCTTTTAGCTGACGATCACTATCAATCACTCCATTTGCCAGATGGACAATTCGCGTCCCATAGTCGGCTACGATTTGTGAATGAGTAACCGCAATGACTAACTTGCCAGACTTAGCAATGTCATTCATCAGCTTCAAAATCTCATCAGTATTCTGGGCATCGAGCGCTCCAGTAGGTTCATCTGCGATAATGATTTCAGGATCTGCTGCTAACGCTCTCGCAATCGAAACTCGTTGCTTTTGACCTCCCGAAAGCTGGTTAGGATATTTATTTTGATGATCAGCCAGCCCAACTTGTTTTAACAAATCACGAGCCCGCTGTTCTTGTTCTTGTTTATTCATCGTAGTCATCTCAAGCGCTACGATTACATTTTCTTTAACCGTTAGATGACTAACTAAATTAAAACTTTGAAAAATGAACCCAATGGTACTCCGCCGGTACTCATCCAACTGTTGGCTAGTCTCGCGTTTGAGCGACTTTCCATTTAACAGCACATCTCCTTGATAGTTACCATCGAGACCAGCAATGATATTCATTAAAGTGGTCTTTCCCCCACCAGATTCGCCTAAGATGGAGACAAATTCTCCCTTAGAAAACTGGAGGTTGATTCCATTTAAAACTTGAAAATGTTGATTATCAACTTCATAACTTTTCTTAATATCCTTTAGTTCTAGATACGCCATTACTTGCTCCTTTAATTATCGTAGACACTGGGTTGAATCCGAGTATTTTTTAAACGTCGTTTACGTGATTGTCGGTACATAAATTCGTACTTTTGTTTGGCGAGTTCCGTCTGGGCAATAACTTGCGGATCAACATCAGCAACCGCCTGTTCCGTTTGCTGAGCTTGATCCCAGTCCTGCTTGAGCAGATTAATTGAAGTTAACAATGACTCATCATACATTTGTTTGAAGTTTTTTTGTCTAAATTTGAACATACATCACCTACATCTCGGTGCGTCCTTCCACCGCTTTATATAATGTCATTTCATCAGCATATTCAATATCACTTCCTACAGAAAGCCCCCGCGCTAGTCTGGTTACCCGTAATCCTGCTGGTTTTAATAACCGAGCTAGGTACATTGCCGTCGCATCTCCTTCGGGAGTGGCATTTGTTGCAATGATTACTTCTTTAATCGCTTCATTTTTCTGCAGTCGCTGAATTAATGAACTAATGTTCAATTCTTCTGGACCCCGACCCTCAATTGGTGACATTACTCCATGCAAGACATGATATAAACCGTGGTAATCTTTCATTTTCTCCATCGTCATCACATCTTTAGCTTGTTCGACCACAACCACCTGACTCTGATCTCGAGTCGGATCAGAACAAATTGCACAAGGGTCATGTTCAGTTAAGTTACCACAAATCGAGCAAAATGTCAGTTTATCTTTTGTATCCAATAACGCTTGAGAAAAATTTTTCACAACATCGGCATCCATATCAACTGTAAAGAACGCCAGCCGGGTGGCTGTTTTTTCCCCAATTCCCGGAAGATGCATATAACTATCAATCAATTTAGCAACTGGTTCTGGGTACTGCATATAAATCACTCCCTACATTCCGGGAATGTTCATTCCCTGGGTATACTTACCCATTTTTGATTTTGTAGTTTCTGCAATCTGATTTAAGCCATCATTTACAGCACTAATAACTAAATCAGACAACATTTCAGTATCACTCGAATCAATGGCCTCTGGCTTAATTTGTAGATCTTTCAATTGGCGATCACCAGTAAAAGTTGCTGTAACCAGTTCCTTTGGTGCCTTGCCAACAAACTCTGTCTGATCAATCGTCTCCTGTTCAGAAGCTAATTTTTTTTGCATCTCTTGCGCCTGCTTCATCAATTTTCCCATGTTCATGCCATTCATTCCCATTGTGTAATTCCTCCATCTTAGTTATTTTCAATTTTAATTAATTCACTACCGAACAAATCCTTAGCCTTTGTAACAAGCGGAGTTTCTACCGTCTTTTCTGTCGTCGGAATCGCTTGCTTGGGCTGCTTTCGATCAAGATATTCTTGTCTGATCTTGGGCCATTCAGCTTGGGTCACAAATAATAACGGAACGGTCGTGCCAAACACTTGCTCTAAACCAGTTTGCAGGGCTGTTTGCAATTCTTGATCATGTCCAGCTTTTTCATACAAAAAGTCATAATCAAATGCCACGACAACCCCCTGATCACTGGCAGCTACCGGTTTAGAAACGTGCATAACTGCCCGTTGTGTTACTGATAAGGAACCTAACAGCTGCTCCCAGTGTTGCTGATAATTTGTCAACGCTTTGCGCGTTGCCGTTTGGAGGACCTGAAAAATTGCAGTAAGATCTGCCTTAAGCGGGCGTGGTTTTTCAGAAACAGTCGTCCGTGGAGCGGGCGTTGCTGTAGTTGAAGTAGCCGGTTGCTCGTCTCGTTTTGCTTTTTGCAAATCAGGTTTAAGTTGCTGCTGTAAAGTCGTCACTTGCTGTTGGAGTTGGTGCACCTCGGCTACTAAATCATTTGGTTTTGGATGTGCTAACTTAACGGTTAATAATTCTAAATACACATCCGGTTGATAGGTTGCACGCAACTGCTGCTGCACCTGCCCCATGATCTCGATTGCCTGATAAATCACTGTTGCATCCGTCGCTTGCGCCATTGTGGGGAAGCGTTCCCCGAGCATTGCTAGTTCGTTTGCGGGAATCATCGTTTGATCCTGCTGGTACAGCAACATTTTTTGCGCATAATCAATTAGATCCTCAATAAACTGGTGGGCATCCTTCCCTTGGCTTAAAATCGTCTGCACCATCGCTAACCCCGTGGCCACCTCATGCCCAAAGACAGCCACAAAATAATTTTGCAATTCCACCCGAGCGACGCTCCCAGTGACCTGTAACGCATTCTCATACGTAACCCGATCTTGCTGATAAGCTAGCGCCTGGTCGAGCATGCTGAGCGCATCTCTAAGACCACCTTCAGCACTTTGAGCAATCACTTTAAGACCTTGGTCATCGTAAGTAATTTGTTTAGCTGCCAAAATTTTTTCTAACTGCGCTACAATTGCGGTTGCTGAAATTCGTTTAAAGGAAAAGCGCTGAACCCGTGAAATGATAGTAGCAGGTAACTTATGCGGTTCCGTCGTAGCTAGAATAAAAATCACCTGTGCCGGCGGTTCTTCCAGTGTCTTTAGTAGCGCATTAAACGCTCCTGTAGAAAGCATATGAACTTCATCGATAATGTAAACCTTGTAGGCTGCCTCAGTAGGAGCATATTTTGCCTTATCACGAATATTACGGATCTCTTCAACCCCATTATTAGAAGCCGCATCAATTTCGATCACATCATTGAGTGCTCCTTGATTAATTGCTAAACAAATCGGACATTGGTTACAGGGTTCCCCATCCTGCTGTTTTGGGCAGTTAACCGCTTTGGCTAAAATTTTAGCTGTCGAGGTCTTACCAGTACCTCGAGGGCCGCTAAAGAGATAGGCGTGACTAATCTGTTTTGTAATCAATGCATTTTTCAAAGTCTTGGTAATCACCGGCTGACCGACAATCTCATCGAAACGTTGTGGTCGCCAAACCCGATATAAAGCCTGATAGCTCAAAAAGCACTCCTTTCCATCTGTAAAATCACAGATAAGTTAATCACTAGCTCCATTTTAACACGTTCATAATTTTTCTATAAAAAAATCTCTCGATCAATTTGATCGAGAGTTAGTTAGCTATAACGAGAAGCACAGGACGAAACAAACTTAGTGCTGCTTCCTTCCGGACCTGACACGGTTCGTAAGTCCATCCTTGCCTCAAGGCCTTACGGCACTTAATACTATAATCCATTCCGACTAGCTTGTCTAGTCCTTAGAGCCTCGTTGGCGCTTATTTTTAAAAAATGACTGCATCAATCGACGGGATGCTACCGTCTGAACCCCGCTGCGCACACTCACTTGATGATTTTGGCGAGAATCCGTCAAGCAGTGGTACAGACTCTTTACCGCTCCCGCTTTAGGATTCATTGCTCCATAAACTACCCGTGCCACTCGGGCATTCAGGATTGCTCCCGCACACATCAAACAAGGCTCAATCGTGACGTACAAAGTACATTCATCCAACCGCCAACTATGAAGTTTTTGACAGGCCATGTCCAAAGCGATCAGTTCAGCATGTTGAGTTGCTAGCTGGCTATGTTCCCGTAAATTATGTCCCGTTCCAATGATTTGGTCGTGGAAAACGACCACTGCTCCAATCGGTATTTCTCCGACCTGACCAGAAAATTCTCCTAACTTTAATGCCTGCCTCATATAATAATCATCATTCATTTTTAGAACCATCCCGGCGCTCACTCACTAAAATATAATAACCCTTGGAACGCTTAACAATCCGGACATTCCCAAAGACATTTTTCAACGTTTGCTGAGCAGATGGGGCTCCTTGTTTTTTTTGCAAAACGACCGTAATCGTTCCCTGTGGCAACAAATGATCATAGGCTCCTGCAAGCATCCGTGTTACCACCGCTTTCCCAGCCCGCACTGGTGGATTCGTCACAATGGCGGCGAATTGCTCGCTAAGCGCTTGATAACCGTCGGATTGCTTCACTAAAACGTTCTCCAGTTGATTTGCCCGGGCATTTCTTGTTGCGAGACTAAGCGCTCGCTGATTGACGTCAGTTAACAAAAACTGCCGATTAGGGGCTTGCCGCGCCAAGAAAAGCCCAATTGGCCCATAACCACAACCCAAATCCAAAATTGGTCCAGCGGGGATCTGTTCTAAATTAGTATTCTCAATCAGCAGTCGGGAACCATAATCAATCGTATTTTTAGAAAACACTCCGTTGTCTGAGATGAAACTTAACGTGGTTTGCTTCAGCGTAAAATCCCAGTGCTTTTCATTGTGCGCAACCGTCGGATTAGTACTATAGTAAAAACTATTCAAAATCTCATCCCTTTCAAAAATTTTTTTATGTTTCACACACCATATATAGCGTGTTTCTCAAATGCTTGACCCCACATGTAGGGGGTTCAGTAGTTGAAAGATTCACTTTTCGTAGTAAACTTTAAAACAGTAAGTAAAAAGGAGCTGATTACTATGGAAAAAGTTACTGTTTTCACAAAAGATAATTGTATTCAATGTAAACTGACAAAACGTTTTTTAAAGGAACACAACGTGACCTTTACGGAGAAAAACACCTCCACTAATCCGGAGCTAATTGGACACTTAAAAAAGCAAGGATTTCAAGCGGTTCCAGTCGTTGAAAGTCAGTTCATCGAATCATTCAGCGGATTTCAGCCGGCTAATCTCAACAAATTACTAGCCGCCTTTCAATCAGCCTAGTCCTGACTTCATTATACACGCAAATATCACTTCTAAATTTCTGAAGTTAGTAATTACTAATACTAACGCGGATTTTTTTATCTAGATTAAAATATTGAGGGGAATTCAGAATCATGTCACTAAAAGACCACCAGGATGTTTCTTATTTCAGTTTAAACAACGAAATTAACATTCCCACTGCCGATGGAAAAATCCAATTGGAAAAAGATCGCGAGGCACTAGCAGCCTTTCTAGAAGAGAACGTACGCCCCAATACCAGGCACTTTAATTCCTTACGAGAACGCTTCGATTACTTAATTGAACATGACTACGTTGAGGCTCGTACCATCAAGAATTACCCGTTTACCTTTATCGAACAACTCTATCAGTATCTCGAAACCCAAAACTTTCACTTCCATTCTTTTATGGCAGCTTACAAGTTTTATGCTCAGTATGCATTAAAGACCAATGATGGTAATCAATACCTCGAAAATTATCTCGACCGAACGGCTCTTAATGCCCTATACATGGCTGATGGTAATCAACAACTAGCCATGGACTTGGCTAGCGAACTGATCAACCAGCGCTTTCAGCCCGCTACTCCTACGTTTCTAAATGCCGGTAAGAAACGGCGTGGTGAATTAATTTCCTGCTTTTTAATTCAGACAACCGATGACATGAATAGTATCGGTCGGACAATTAATTCAGCGCTGCAACTCTCAAAAATCGGTGGTGGGGTTGGAATCAACTTATCTAATCTCCGCTCGGCTGGTGATCCTATCAAAGAGATTGAAGGTGCTGCTAGCGGAGTTTTACCCGTCATGAAACTTTTAGAAGACAGCTTTAGTTACTCCAATCAACTAGGGCAGCGTCAGGGAGCCGGCGTCGTTTATCTTAGTGTTTTTCACCCCGATATTATCGACTTTTTGTCTGTTAAACAAGAAAATGCCGATGAAAAGATCCGGGTTAATACCCTTTCGTTAGGCGTTACCATTCCAGATAAATTTTATGAGTTAGCT
This sequence comes from Fructilactobacillus florum 8D, assembly GCF_000512295.1. NCBI lineage: Bacteria > Bacillati > Bacillota > Bacilli > Lactobacillales > Lactobacillaceae > Fructilactobacillus > Fructilactobacillus florum. The sequence goes on along the minus strand of NZ_ALXG01000033.1, from coordinate 25,654 downwards.
AAGCATAATGACCAAATGGCGTTATTTAGCCCTTATGATGTAGAAAAAGTTTATGGCGTTCCTTTCTCATACGTTGATCTCACCACCGAGTACGACCGAATGGTGAATAACTCTGCAATTCACAAAAAATATATCAAGGCTCGTGATCTAGAAACTGAACTAGGTAAACTCCAACAAGAATCAGGATATCCGTATGTCATGAACATTGACACCGCTAATCGTGATAATCCGATCGAGGGTAAGATCGTGATGAGCAATCTTTGTTCCGAGGTTATGCAAGTTCAAACCCCCTCGATTATCAACGATCTTCAGGAATATGAAAAACTCGGCACCGATGTTTCTTGTAATCTAGGCTCGACTAACGTTGTTAACTTGATGCGCTCAACTAACTTTGGCAAATCAATTACCACCATGGTGCGCGCCCTGACCTTTGTCTCTGACTCCAGTAAAATCAATGTTGTCCCTTCGATTCGCCATGGGAATGACCTCAGTCACTCGATTGGACTCGGCGCTATGGGACTCCATTCCTATCTTGCCTTACATCATTTATACTATGGTGAGCCTGACTCCGTTGAATTCACCAGTGTTTATTTTATGTTACTTAATTACTGGACCCTCGTCGCTTCTAACCAGCTCGCAAAAGAACGGGGCGTAACCTTCGATAATTTTGAAAATAGTAAATATGCTGACGGTAGCTATTTCGATAAATATACTAGCAAAGACTGGGGGCCACGTTCCGAGCGGGTTAAATCACTATTTCAGAACATCGACATCCCAACCCCAGACGATTGGCAACAACTCCAAGCAGCGGTTCAAGAATTTGGTCTGTACCATCAAAACCGCATGGCGGTTGCTCCTAATGGTTCGACAGCCTACATTGGTGATGCCACCGCTAGCTTAGCTCCGATCGTTAGCCGGATTGAGGAGCGCCAAGAAGCCAAAATTGGAACTATTTTTTACCCTGCGCCTTACCTTTCGAATGAAACTCTCAAATACTATCAGTCCGCCTATGATCTTGACATGCGCAAGGAAATTGATATTTATGCCGCAGCACAACAGCACGTCGATCAAAGTCTCAGCATGACGATGTTCTTACGTTCCACCATTCCGAAGGGCTTGTACGAATGGAAAAATGGACGTTCGGAAAAAATGTCAACCAGAGACCTGTCCATTTTACGCAACTATGCCCACCAAAAGGGGATTAAATCCATCTATTATGTCAGAACTTTTACGGACAACAACGATACGGTGGGTGCTAATGAATGTGAAAGCTGTGTCATTTAGAGGAGGATTTTACCATGAACTTAAACGAGGTCTTAACTGGCAAATTAACTGGCGCATATCAAGCCATTAATTGGAATCAGGTTAGTGATCAGATTGACCAAGCTACTTGGCACAAGTTAACTGAACAATTTTGGCTGGACACTCGAGTACCAGTTTCTAATGATTTAAAAGACTGGCGGGAATTAGATGATGATCATAAGTGGTTGGTCGGACATGTGTTTGGAGGATTAACCCTTCTAGACACACTCCAGTCACAAGATGGCATGGCCGCCCTACGCAATGATGCCACTACCCAACATGAAATTGCAGTCCTTAATAATATTCAATTTATGGAATCGGTTCATGCTAAAAGTTATTCCACTATTTTTTCAACATTAAATACACCGAGTGAAATTAATGAAATCTTTGCTTGGAGTGATTCTGAGGAATTTTTGCAAAATAAAACTAAGCGCATCTATGAACTATATCATAGCGAAGGTGATCCATTAAAAAAGAAAATTTCGAGTGTTTTCCTAGAAACCTTTCTCTTTTATTCCGGATTTTTCACTCCCCTCTGGTACCTAGGAAACAATAAGCTCACAAATGTAGCCGAAATCATCAAACTAATCATTCGTGATGAATCAGTTCATGGAACTTACATCGGCTATAAATTTCAGGTTGCTTTCAACAAGCTTGACAACCAGCGTCAACAAGCTCTGAAGGATTGGATGTACAATTTCTTGTATGATTTGTACGATAATGAGGAAAAATATACCCACCTCTTATATGATCAAGTTGGACTAACTGAAAAAGTTTTAACATTCATTCGCTACAATGCCAATAAAGCACTCATGAATTTAGGTCAAGATCCTATGTTTCCAGACACTGCTGCCGACGTAAACCCCGTCGTCATGAATGGAATTTCAACTGCCACCGTTAACCATGACTTCTTCTCTGAGGTTGGCAATGGTTATCGTCTTGGTAATGTTGAAGCAATGAGTGATCAAGATTATCAGCTTAGTTCCTGGGAAGCTCATCACCAACCTAAAAAATAACGTCATCTAAAAAGGATTTGCGCTTGAATCATTCAAGTACAAATCCTTTTTTTAACCTAAATATTTTGCAACATTACTCTTAATAAAGTCAGCAGAATGTTGTAGTTGTTCTAGTTCTTGTTTCGTTAACTGTAGCGTATTATCCTGCAAGACTCCATCACGTCCAACCATAACTGGATATGATAAGTAGACCTGGTATTCTGATCGAAAATTAGAAATCGGTAAAACCAGATGCGCATCACTCATAATCGCTAGCGCTAGCCGAACCGCAGCCGTTGCCACTCCGTAACTAGTGTACCCTTTCCCTTTAAAAACCGCAAACCCTCCTCGGCGAGCTTCACTATCAAGCTCAGCTAAGTCTAGTCCTCTAGCTGGCGCTAACTTTGTTAAGGGTTGGTCAAGAGCATAAACGGTGGACCAGGCCGTAAATTGAGAATTGCCATGCTCGCCCAAATTATAGCCACTCACTGCCCGTGGATCAAGCTTCAGGCGTTCTGACACCGCACGTTTCATGCGAGCTGAATCTAGTAAGGTTCCCGTTCCTAAAACATGTTTTTGCGGCAATCCCGTCACTTGCTGATAAATTTGAGTGATGACATCGACCGGATTAGTTATCGCAATAATAATTCCATTAAAACCGACATCACGAATTCGAGCAGCCACCTGTTTGACGTTCTCACTATTAAACGGCAATTCGACAAACCGATCCTCGTTAGCTTGATCATTCAACCGAATATTTCCTAAGGCTGAGATAATGATATCTGCATCACGTAAAGCACCATAGTCATTCACAATAATTTCCGTATGGAATGGTAAATTTGGCATCGCTTCACGAAAATCAAGCGCATCGGCTTCAACTTTCTTTGTATTAGTATCAATCAAAACTAATTCATCAGTGAATCCATTTGCAACTAAATAGTGGGCAACGGTACTCCCAACATGACCAACGCCAATGATTCCAATCTTTCTTGTCATTTTAAGACCTCCTCATAATTGTAAATATTGTAACAGTTACAAACTTGTTTTCCTAGTTAATCTTGATTAATAGCAAATAAATTATGTTCCTCACTAATTTAACCCAATTAAAAAGCCTGCAAATAAAAATTTGCAGGCTTTTACCTAATTTAACCGCTGTGGTTTTTCGTTGACTACTACCAATAGTTGTAACATGGTAAAGACCAACGAATTATGGCGACGATAAACGAAGTACTTCGATTCCCAGCGATCAACATATTTTTGCTTATAGGACCGTAATCCCTGAAAACTATAAAACGCATCGCCATATTCATAAATCAAATGCGCGATTTTTTCGTTAATAAAACTAAACCGTGAATTCCCAACGTTGGCTAGCGGTGCCATCCCAAGATTAAACCACTGGTAGCCAACTTCTTTTGAGTAGTTAAATAAATTAATGAAAATTGCATCCATAATTCCAGAAGGTGCTGTTCCCCCTGACCGCATTAAATCGATCGAGGTCGTTTGATGATCACCAGTTGGCATCAGATTAGCAAAGGCCACAATTTCATCATCCTGATCGTGAATTACCGCAATCGGAGCTTGATTTAAATAATAGTCATCAAAGAACCCAAGTGAAAAGCCTTTTTCCTCCCGGCCTTCGAGCCATTCTTCAGAAATTAACCGTAGTTTAGCAAGCGTGTTCTCTGAAAAGGGCGGTTGTAAGATGTCAAAGTGGTATCCATCCCGACTAAATTTATGCATCAACGCGCGTTCACCACGATGTCGCTTCCCTACAAGGGTGAAATCTTTCAGATTGACATACCCCTCTTCTCCAGCCTTGATAAAATCAAAGCCCTTGTCATGTAACAACATCGTCAGCGACTCGCTTACCTCATAGAAAACCAAGGTCAAATCAACATTATCAGCATCTAACATAAACTGATCAATAGCTGCTTCTAACTTTTCCTGATTACCAAAGGGTTCTCCCATTACGATTAGCTTATTCGCTTTTTGGCGATACATAAATACCATCTGGTCTTGATGATCCTCTTGATAAAAATATAATTTCTTATCCCGTAAAAAAGCCAGGTGACTATCTTCATTTCCACCGAAGTTATTAATCACTGTGCGCACGCGCTCGGCATCAAATTTTTGATAAAGCCAGGCCGTCTTACTTGGACTAGAGTAACTTAAATAGCGATAGAGACCGTATAGAATACAAATTGCGATCACAAAGCCAATTAAACCAATAATCCAAACTTGTTGGGAAGGTAATAGGTAGGCATTGGTTAGTTTAATGACCGACCGTCCATTTCCCATCAGTAACCCAACCAAAACATAAATCACAAAAGTAGCAATAAAAATCCCGGCATCCGTTAGTAGTGCCCCCCACGAATAGGTGAGGCGCTCGCGATACATTCCTTTCCGAGCAAACCACAAACAAACCATAATCACAAACAAGAAAATTGCTAGGCCCTTGGGGAAATCTTCCTTCCATAAAGTATTTCCAATCGCAAAGACTAGTAGCGCAACCGTTGGCCAAAAGGCTTTTTTGACCTGTGAACCAACCCCGCGCGCCAAGCCAACTAGTAAACAACCAATTACCACATTTGAAAGTTGTCCCAGAAAATACAAAGTATAGGGAGCTAGCGATAAATATAATCGGTTGGTTAAGACCACATTAGGAACCGTGGCCAGTAAAATCATCATAATCCCAGAAAAATACATGAAAATGGTAATAATAATCTGAGCTGACCGTTGCACGATACTCATTGGGATGTCATCCAAAAAATGGTTAACCCGAGCTAACAGCTCTTGGGCAAAAAGGAATACCCCAACTGCAAACGGTAAAAAGTAGTAAAAAATCCGATACAGTAGCACCCAGACAGTTGCTAATGTCGGTGATACTCCTAACAATCCCAAGCCAATAATCATGGTGCCATCAAAGGTCCCAAGTCCCCCTGGTAGCATCGAAACAACTCCGATTACGTTTGCCGCGATAAAGAGCGGAAAGACATTAAAAACATTGATTGGCAACGACATAAAACTTCCAATGATCAAAAATAGGCTCGCACAGGAACTCCACTCTAAACAAGAACCCACAATCAATTTTAATTCCCGTTTAATGGTTAAATCTGCAAAAAATTCAGAATTATTCAACCGTGTAACCATAAAAATAATTGGAAAATAAACACCACCGCCTGCTAACCAAAACCAGTAACCGGCATATTGGCGACCAATGCCAAATCCAAACAACAAAATAAGTGCTAACAAACACAACATCGATAATCCAGCCAATAAGAATAAAGCAATTTTAGAAATCGCATATAAAATCTGCTTCTTAGTCGCTCCTTTACTATAAAAGCTGGCCCGTAAGCTAGCTCCCAAGAAGCCTCCAAAACCAGCAATGTTCGTAAAAGAATTCGTAATCCAACCACTTTTTATTACATACAGTGGTTTGAATTTAGTTGGCAAGAATTCTGTAAACGTAAAATCATAAAACAACATGGGGGTGACTGCTAAAAATCCTAAAATAGTCATCCACAATAAATTGCTAGGGGACTGTGATGCTAAACTTTGGCGCATCTGCTGTCCATTAATCTCATGAATGATTTCACGACCTTCGATAATCACAAAAATGATAATGACTAACAAAAAAACGGCCTTAATCCAGTTCAAATATCGATTAAATAGATTCACCAAGCGCTTAATAAAATTTTTCAAAGGTTGCCTCCAATTGATTAGGTCCTTTTTATTATCTCAATTTCCTCGTTATTCTACAAGAAAAGCAAAAAGGACGCATGGCCAAAACCACACGTCCTTTTGCTAAGAAAACTACTTCAAAGTAACAGTTGCGCCCTCGGCTTCAAGCTTTTCCTTGATGTCGTTAGCATCTGACTCAGAAAGTCCTTCTTTAACGATTGATGGAGCACCATCAACCATTTCCTTACATTCTTTAAGACCTAGCCCGGTAATATCCTTTAAGGCCTTGATAACCTTAATCTTACCAGAACCACCAGCAGTTAATTCAACATCAAAAGTACTCTTAGCAGCACCTTCACCACCAGCAGCACCGGCAGCAGCAACTGGAGCAGCAGCTGATACATCGAATTCATCTTCGATTGCTTTTACCAAATCATTTAAATCGGTAATCGAAGCATCTTTTAATTGTGCAATAATACTATCTTTATCAAAAGCCATGATTATTCCTCCTAATAGGACGTTTTTAAATTATAATTAAGCAGCGTCGCCGTCATCAGAATCAGCATCTTTTTCAGAAACTGCCTTAACAGCATATGCAACTTGGCGGATTGGAGCTTGTAAAATATTGGCAAGCGTTGATAGTAATTCTTCTCGACTTGGCAAGGTAGCAAACTCATTAATCTTATCAAGGGAAGCAACTTCACCTTCGATAATTCCACCCTTAATCTCCAAAGCCTCATGCTCTGAAGCAAACTTCTTTAATACTTTAGCGGGGGCAACCGGATCCTCTTTAGAAAAAGCAACGGCACTTGGTCCCTTGAAAATTGATTTCAAATCTGCTTGACCAACCTGGTCAGCAGCCCGTTCTAAAACTTTGTTCTTGATAACTACTAATTTAACATCGTTGGCACGAAGTTCTTTACGAAGCTCGGTATCCTGAGCTACGGTCAAACCACGAGAGTTAACTACGATAGCGGAAATAGCAGCTTTAAAATCATTGGCAACTTCGTCGACTTGGGCAGCTTTAGCAGCAATAACATCTTTCTTTGGCATCACATTCACCTCCTGTATAGTTAGTAAATCGCATAAAAAATCCCCATGCTCGCTAAAACACAGGGAAAAGTCGTTAAACTCCTCGGCAGGCAAAATTAAGACCAATCGGTCACCTGAGTCTTAGGCGATTCATATATTAATAATCTATCACACTAGTGATCAACCGTCAAACTCTGTAACTAGTCACTAAAAAGATTCTGGTGCGACCTTAACTCCAGGGCCAAAAGTTGATGAAACTGAGATGTTTTGCACATACGTTCCACGAACTGATGCAGGACGATTTTTAATGATGATATCTTGAATGGTTTTAAAGTTTTCGACTAACTTGTCAGCTGAGAAAGAAGCCTTCCCGATCGCAGCGGCAACGTTGCCGTCTCGATCAGTCCGGTACGTAACTTTGCCGGCTTTAGATTCCTGAACTGCTTTAGTAACGTCCATAGTAACCGTTCCCGTTTTAGGATTTGGCATCAAACCCTTAGGTCCTAATACTCGTCCCAAACGACCAACCTGAGCCATCATATCTGGAGTTGAAATGGCAACGTCAAAGTCAAGCCAACCATCCATAATTTTTTGAGCTAAATCTGCTTCACCAACCACGTCAGCACCAGCTGCAGTTGCTTCTTTCGCTTTATCACCCTTGGCAAAAACAATTACTTTTTGATCTTTACCAGTTCCGTTTGGTAAAACGACAGCACCACGTAGCTGTTGATCAGCTTGTTTGGTATCCACATTTAATTTAATAACTGCTTCAATTGAATCATCAAAGTTAGCCGTATCCAATTTTTGGACTAAAGCAACTGCTTCTTCAACTGTGTAAGCTTTGTTTTTATCGACCTGCTCTGCAGCTGTACTGTATTTTTTTCCTCGTTTACGACTCATGTTTTTCCTCCTTGCAAATGTGGTGTTGACGGAAAGAAAATCCTCCCACTTTCAAATATTATCTTTTGATAATACCGCGACTACTCTCAGTTAAAATTAGCCTTCAACTGTAAAGCCCATGCTGCGAGCAGTTCCTTCGATCATCCGCATTGCTGCTTCAACATCAGCTGCGTTTAGATCCTGCATTTTAGTTTCGGCGATTTCCTTTACTTGATCCTTAGTTACCGTAGCAACTTTTTTAGTGTTAGGTTCGCCAGAACCGGATTCCACTCCTGCTGCTTTTTTCAACAGAACAGCGGCTGGTGGAGTTTTAGTAATGAAGTCAAAGGAATGATCTTCATAAACTGTGATGACAACTGGAATCAGCATTCCAGCTTGCTCGGCTGTCCGAGCATTGAAATCCTTCGTGAATTCCATGATGTTAACTCCAGCTTGCCCTAAAGCGGGTCCAACTGGAGGAGCAGGGGTTGCTTTCCCCGCTGCAATCTGCAATTTGACAATATCAGCTACTTTTTTAGCCACGAGACATACCTCCTCTGAGTCCGTGTGTGGTCAATGAAGATAAATTTTCTTCTCCCACGTTGATCATGCAAAATACACTTGACAACCATAACACAATCACTGTGATTTAACAACTGTTGCTGCTCTAAATAGCTAGTGGTTTAACTTGGTGGAAGTCTAGTTCTGTGCTGGTTTCTCGACCAAACATGTCAATATTAACCTTGAGCTTTCCTTTTTCGTTGTCAATACTGGTGATTTTACCTGAAAGACCATTAAAAGCTCCTTCAGTAATTGTGACCGTATCACCAACTTGGCTTTCCAGTGGCGTCACGTTTTGTTTAACCCCAAGGCTTGCCATTACTTGGTCAACTTCTTCTGGCAAAAGTGGGTTCGGCTTAGAACCCTGTCCATGTGAACCAATAAATCCGGTCACTCCTGGAGTATTTCGTACCACGTACCACGCTTGATCGGTCATCACCATCTGAACCAAGACATATCCGGGAAAGGTTTTATCCATTACGACTTTTTCTTTGCCGTTTTTTACTTCGCGTTTTTCTTGTTCGGGAACTACCACATCAAAAATGTAGTCTTGCATCCCCATCGAATCTTTTCTAGAAGTCAGATTTTCCTTTACTTTGTTTTCATAACCGGAATAAGTATGTAATACATACCACTGTTTTTCTGCTGACTCTACCATTTGTACATATCTCCTTGTGGAAGCATTGCTTTAAAACCAAAATAAAAAACCTCGCCGCAACGAAGTTAGTATCCATACTATAACAAATTAATTATGAAAATGCGAATTACCAGATTAAAGTAAGACTTGCTGAATCACCCAATCAATTACTCCCAAAAAGATCGTGAAGAAGATCGTAGTGCCAATCACCGTCAAAGTATCATTTCTCGTTTGTCGAACATTTGGCCAGGTAACTAGTTTCATTTCCCGCCCAACACTTTTAATAAAATTAAATAATCTTTTCATTTCATTTTCTCCTAAATCGATGCGTGGTGAAGCGTTACCCGACGACAATGCTTACAATACTTTTTTAACTCCAAGCGTTGGGTAGTCCTAGACGAGATACGAATTCGGTAATTACGCATTCCACATATCGAACAGGCTAAAACTGCCCGCTGACTTCGCATAAAACCACCCCTAATCGTGGCTACTTTACCATTAATTCAAGCTCACGTCAAACAATGTTGTTGAAAATACTTCTTGCGACATCGTAACAGTGCACTGCTAACCTGACTAACACTAGTCGCCGTTCGGGTCGCAATTTGTTGTGCCGTCTGCTGTCGCAGTGCCCCGGATAGTACGCTACGCTCAAACTGTGAACAGCGAAGCAATACCGTTTGTAAGTCCTCATAGGCCTCATACAACAATAATGGATCAGGAGCCCCATCGTCCTGAACAGTTTCTGCATAGTATTCCGCATAAGCACTAAAAGATGCCTGACAACGAGCCGGAATTCGTTTTTTGGCCCGTTTTTTTCGCAAAATATCAAACAAATGGTTGCGCAAGCTGGTTTTATAAAAACTGCCAAATGTCACCTGCTTGGCTAAATCATACTTTCGAATTGCATGATAAAAAACAATCGCTGCTTCCTGACTCCAGTCGCAAAGTTCCATGTCAGTTAAATAAAAATCATGCCACAACTTTAAATAAACTGGAGCAAATTGGTGAAACAGCTTTGTGAACGCCTCATCATCCGTTTGAGCGGCAATGATTAATTGCGGATTACACTTACAATTGTGCTTTGTTTTTATTTTCATTCCGTGCTCCTTTAAAACTAATTTCATAACAATTTAGCGACAAATAAATCCAGCTCACAAGAGAACGATTGTTCTATTAACATATTTTTTATCAAACCAATTAAATCTTATGTTTTTCCAAATTATTTTTTATTGCAAAAAAAATAAGACCTGCTTTCAGCTGGTCTTATATTATTAGTTATCATCTTCTCGAAAGGAAGCCTGCAACTGTTCTAGCTGTTTTGACGTAAACTGCAGTCGATTCCCCGATAAAAATCGATGCTTTTCTCTCGCCGTTTGCCTAATGTCAGACTGCTCCATGCGAATTGCAGTTGCTAATTCACGGGCAGAAATCCGCAGCGCCCCATTACTAAAAATCGTCCATTGCTCTGCATGGTCACTCGTTGCTACTTCAACTTGCCGACCCTGGTTTTTAATTTTAGCTATGAGCGCCTCGATGTAACTATCTGCTGTTTGATTTTCGGCTGAAAAAACCACCATTAGATTACGTTCTTGCTGTTTTTGAACCGGTCCAGCAGCATCCATGGCATCAAAAACCACCACAATCTCTTTTTCACTATACTTTTGGTAATTAGAAAGAGTTTCTAGTAATTGTTGTCGAGCTGCAGCCAAACCATGCTGCTTCCCTAATCGTTGCAACTCCGGCCAAGCTCCAATGATATTATAGCCATCAACGACTAATAAGGGCTTTTCCATTACATTTCTCCCGCTAACGGGTGCCGACAATCATAGCCACGATACATAACCAAGCCAGCCGCTACAGAAGCATTCAAGCTCTGAATCTTTCCAATCATTGGGATGGTTAACATTTCATCCACCTGTTTCTTCAACAGGGGGGCCATGCCACTACCCTCACTACCAATGATTAACGCACTAGCTCCCTTGGCATCCCAGTGCCGATAGTCCGTCCCTGAAAGATCGGTACCAAACACCCATACTCCACGTTCCTTAAGCTCCTTAACCGTCTGCACTAAATTAGTTACCCGTGCAACTGGCACTCGTTCAATGGCTCCTGCTGCCGTTTTAGCCACGGTTGCGGTCAGTCCAACCGCCCGGTGTTTAGGGATGATAATCCCATGAAACCCAGCTGCATCAGCCGTTCGCAACATCGATCCTAGATTGTGTGGATCATCAATACTGTCCAGTAACAAAAAAAGGGGAGGTTCGTGAAGGGCTGCCGCACGAGCGAACAAATCGTCAAGGGTCGCATACCGAAACGCCGCCACTGCTAGCACCACTCCCTGGTGATTTTGATGATTGGTTAGCTGGTCTAATTTAGACTTTGGCACCATTGAAACCACCAACTGCCGCTTTTTAGCGAGTTGCACAATCTGGCGTAGCGTCGCATCCTGCTGGTGAAGCCCGCTCTGTAAGAACAATTTGTTAATTGACTGTTCCTGATTCTGTAAGGCGGCTACTACCGGATGCCTTCCCATAATGAAATCATGTTTATTTTCCATATTCTACCCTTCCTGCGTCAACTTGCTCAATACACCAATGCGCAAGTTCTGTCACCCGTTGCCGTTGATTACTAAGTTCAAGGTACCCAAAAAGCGCTTCAAAACCAGTCGATACCCGATAAGTAACTACTGACGTATTTTTAGCATGGGTATAGCTTTTAGCATTGCGTCCTCGTTTAAAAAAATCCCACTCCGTTACACTCAGGAGTTGATCCTGCTCCATGAGCTTCATCAATCCAGCCTGTGCCTTGGCAGAAACATATCTTGTGGCCGTCCCCTGTAGCTGGTTTGCTTTCGTGAGCCCCGTTGTTAACAAATGTTTCCGAATATAGACTTCATAAACTGCATCACCAAAGTACGCCAAAGCAATCCCATTTAATTGCTTGTAGTCCGGCGTCGTGCCTTTTTTCATGAGTGAAATTCCCTTCTATACCTGGTCCCTTGCGCAGTATCTTCTAAAATAATCCCCTGACTGGATAATTGATCACGAATTTGATCACTTTTGGCGAAATCATGGCGGGCTCGGGCTGCTTCTCTTTCTTTCAGTAACTCTGTAATTGTTTCGTCATCAATCTGATCAATTTTTAACTGAATCCCAAAGATGCCAGCCAGGCAAGCCAAATCATGCAAGATTAAATTAAGACTATCTGCAAACACAGTTGGTTCACCGGCGTACACGTTGCCTAATTTAGCTAATTCATAAACCTTTGCGATTCCATTTTGGACATTAAAGTCCAGATCCATGGCATCCTGAAAATCTGCCTGCAACTGGCGAACCTTTTGATCAAATTTGAAATCGGTTCCAACCAGTGCTCCTGCTAAGCGGTAGTGGAGGTTTTGATATGCTGTTTGCAATTTCTTTAAATTGATCGAAGCTTCGTCCAGGGCCGCTTGTGAAAAGCGAATTGGCCGGCGATACTGCGTAGTTGACATCATTAGCCGTAACGCTTGCGGGTCCACTTTATTTAAAAGTTCATGCACTGTAACAAAGTTTCCCAATGATTTGCTCATTTTTTCATCGGTTGCTCCCACTGTGACAAAACCATTATGCAACCAGTATTTCACAAATTGCTGACCCGTTTTGGCCTCACTTTGCGCCCGCTCATTTTCATGATGCGGAAATTCTAAATCGATTCCACCACCATGAATGTCAATTGTCGATCCTAAATATTTAGTTGCCATTACCGAACACTCAATGTGCCAGCCTGGCCGGCCCGTCCCCCACGGCGTTTCCCAGGAAATTTCTCCGGGTTTAGCTGCCTTCCAAAGCGTAAAGTCAATCGGATCTTCTTTTTGATTCAATTCCGTTTTAGAAACATGTTGACTAGCACCCGTTTCCAAATCCGCCAATGCCTGATGACTCAATTGTCCATAGCTAGGAAAACGGCGCGCCCTTATATAGACATTTTGGTCAACCACATATGCATAGCCCTTGTCCAACAATGATTGGATGAAGGTGATAATTTCAGGAATATTTTCAGTTGCCCGCGGGTTATTAGTCGCCGGTTTCACGTTCAGTGCATTAGTGTCAGCATAAAAAGCTGCGATGTATTTTTTAGCAATCTGTTTCACACTGGTCTGATCTGCCGTAGCCGCTTGAATCATCTTATCGTCAACATCAGTAAAATTAGAAACAAAGTCCACCTGATAACCGAGATACTCTAAATAACGACGAATGGTATCAAATGCTACCACACTACGGGCATTGCCAATATGAATGTAGTTATAAACGGTCGGACCACAGACATACATTTTGATTTTTCCAGCTTCAAGTGGTTCAAAAACTTCTAGCTGATTATTTAATGAATTAAATACTTTCAATACCATAATTATCCCGCCCCTTATTGTCCTGCCATTCTACCACAATTGACCCGCCACAAAGAAAAAGGTCTAGTGCTAACACTAGACCAATTATTTTAAAAATATTTTAATTATGCTTCAATTTGGTCCAGGGTTTCTTGTAAATGCTGCATCGTTTGTTCTCGACCAATCAATTCAATTGATTCTGGCAACTCTGGTCCTTCCATTTCATGAGAAACCGCAATCCGAATCGGCATCCAAAGTTTGCGACCCCGAATCCCCGTTTCTTGTTGTACTGCTTTAATCGTTTGCAGAATTGCTGTTTTGTCAAAAATTGGTAATTTTTGAATCTTGTCACGAAAAGTGTGCAGCACAATGGGCGCAGTGTCATTTTGAATTTCAGCGAGGGTTGCTCCAGAAATTTGTTCTGGTTCGGTAAAGAAACCAGCCGCCATTTCGTTGATTTGAGCCATATAACTCATTTGGCGGCGATAGACATCAATTAATTTTCTTGCCCATTCGATGGTAGGTGCATCTGGATCAGCGGGCAGGTTTCCTGCTTTAATCAATTGCTGGAGAGCTAAATCGACGATCACGTCTTCATCAGAGTTTTTAACGTACTGGTTGTTTATCCATTCCAGTTTCTTCCCATCAAAAGTTGCGGGTGACTTACTCAAACGTTTTTCATTGTACATTTTGATAACTTGTTTTTGGGTGAATAATTCATCTTCTCCGACTGGAGACCAGCCGAGCAGAACGATAAAATTAAACAGTGCTTCTGGTAAGTATCCAAGTTCGCGATACTGCTCAATAAACTGCAACACCGTTTCATCACGCTTACTGAGTTTTTTGCCAGTATCTGCACTCACAATTAAACTCATGTGCCCAAACTTAGGTGGCTCCCAACCAAAAGCTTCATAAATCATTAGTTGCTTTGGCGTGTTGGCAACGTGATCATCACCACGGAAAATATGACTAATCTGCATGTTATGGTCATCAGCCACCACCGCAAAGTTATACGTTGGCATGCCATCTCGTTTCACAATAACAAAATCTCCGCCAATGGTATCAGAATCAAAAGAGACATGTCCCTTTACCATATCATCCCACTCATATGTCCGCTGCTTAGGGACACGGAATCGAATTACCGGCTTTAACCCTTTAGCTTTGGCAGCAGTAACAGCTGCAGCCTGCTCAGCTGGAGTCATACCAGCATACTCATATTCATAATGGGGCATGACCCCACGGGCTTTTTGTTCCTCACGATCAGCTTCTAGTTCTTCTTCAGTCTTATAAGAATAGTATGCCAAATCCTCATCCAACAGTTTTTGAATCAAAGGTTGGTAGGTGGCTTGTCGCTCTGACTGCCGATACGGACCATAATCACCACCGACATCTGGACCTTCATCCCAATCGAGACCTAACCACTTCAAATTATCTAACTGACTTTTTTCTCCATCGGCAACGTTTCGTTTGGTATCAGTATCCTCAATCCGAATAATGAATTTTCCTTGATACCGCCGTGCAAATAAATAGTTAAAGATTGCCGTCCGAGCGTTTCCAATATGCAAATGTCCCGTAGGACTAGGCGCATACCGAACGCGAATTTTTTCATCTGCCACAGTTTTCGCTCTTTTCTATCATTAAATTTAGTTTTTCAGTTTATTTTACAATTATCAGCCCTAAAAATAAAGTTAGGACCTACTATTTTTTCAAGCTTAGCTGGAGGGCTTCTTTAAGGGTTGTCACTCCAACAACTTGTAGCCCCTGAGGAATTTCCACCAGATCTAAATTATGCTTAGGGACCAGCACTCTTTTAAATCCTAATTTGGCTGCTTCTCGCAAACGCTGTTCAATTCGATCAACCCGCCGAACTTCACCAGTCAAACCAAGTTCACCAATGTAGCACTCTTTTACATCGGTACTGATATCTTCATAACTTGATGCAATACTGATTGCCATCGCTAAATCAATCGCCGGTTCATTTAGTTTAACGCCGCCCGCAGCCTTTAAATAAGCATCTTGATTCTGCAATAGCAGTCCTGCCCGCTTTTCTAAGACTGCCATAATCAATGAAACTCGATTTCGATCGACCCCGCTAGCCGTCCGCTGTGCGTTTCCAAAGACCGACGGAGTAATCAAGGCTTGCAACTCCACTAAAATTGGACGTGTGCCTTCCATAGCTACCACGATGGCGGAACCAGTTGCATTTTTCAACCGCTCTTCCAAAAAAATCTCTGATGGGTTTTGCACTTCTTGTAAGCCGTGATCAGCCATCTCAAAAATGCCTAGTTCGTTAGTCGACCCAAATCGGTTTTTAACCGCCCGCAATAGTCGATAAGCATGGTGCTGATCTCCTTCGAAATACAGCACCGTATCAACCATATGTTCTAACGTCTTCGGTCCGGCAATCGCTCCGCCCTTGGTCACATGCCCCACGATAAAAATTGTGATGTTATTCGTTTTAGCAATGTTCATCAAATCACTGGTTACTCCACGAACTTGTGCAACCGATCCGATCGCTGAGGTGACGGTACTTTCCTGCATTGTTTGTACGGAATCAACGATTACAACGTTTGGCTTCAGATCGGCAATTGCATCGCGAATCGCTGTCATGTCAGTTTCTGGAAAAACATACAGGTCTTCATTCTGGGGGATTTGTAAGCGATCTGCCCGCATTTTGACTTGATCAGCACTTTCTTCTCCCGTCACGTAGAGCACTCGTTTTTGCAGTTGGCTTAGTTCACCAGACACCTGCAGTAATAAGGTGGATTTCCCAATCCCCGGGTCTCCACCAATTAAGACTAGTGAACCAGGAACAATTCCACCTCCCAATACGCGATTAAGTTCTTGAGAACCAACTGTAAACCGAGGCGCTGCTGCGGCATTAACCTGATCAATTAACTGGGGTTGAACCTGCTTACCAGAAAAATTAACCCGAGTTGGATTAACTGCACCTGTATTTTCCTTGGCAATCGTTTCTTCTACAAACGTATTCCATTCACCACAGTTGGGACACCGTCCCAAATAAGTCGGTGACATGTAGCCGCAATTACTACAACTAAATTGTGTTTTTGCCTTACTCATCTAAGCTCCTAACTTACTTGCCAGAGGAACCAAACCCACCTTGTCGCTTCTTAGTCGGAAATTTTTCTTGATCTGCTCGCAAATACGGCATAAAAATTCCCTGGGCAATGCGTTCTCCCTTTTTAATTTTTCGATCAGTTAAACCCACGTTGACCATTTGAACAAAAATTTCACCCTCATTTTTTTCATTATTATAGTAATCCGCATCAATTATTCCAATCCCATTAGGAATGACTAACGACCGTTTTAACGGGTTGCTGGAACGATTGGCGACCACTAACACCTCATCTGGCTGCATATAAGCTTTAATCCCCGTAGGAATCAAAACTGGTTTTAGAATTTTTTGAGCGTTTTCAAGCTGCTCTTCGTCTAATGCACGAGCTTGGGCCAGTAATCGGATTGCTCGAAAAAAGCCGCGCTTCCAAATGGAAGGTAGTGTCATGTCAACTGAACTTGCCAAGTCGTAGCCAGCTGCTTGCTGGGTAGCTCGTTGGGGTAGTTCTAAATCCAAGGGAAGCGCCTTGGTAACAATTTCAAACCCACGTTTCACGATTAAATCCCTCCTTTTTCAACAATTTGATATTGCCATTTTACCAGTATTTGCCATCGATTAACACGACTTGACAAACTACGAAAATCCAGCCAAAATTAACTTCTGTAGATTATTAATCATTTATCATTGAAGGGAAACATCGATGGACAGCGAAACCATACAAAAACAAAAGGCCGAAGTTGCACAAGCCGCCGTCAAATATATCCAAAACGACATGGTAATTGGAATTGGTAGTGGTTCAACCATGTGGTACCTAATTGAAGAACTCGGCAAACGGGTGCAAGCCGGACTCCGAATTACGGGAGTGCCCACCTCGATTGCCACCAAAGCGCATGCTGAAAAACTTCATATCCCCTTAAAAACCCTTGATGAGATTGATCAAATTGACCTCACAATTGATGGTGCCGATCAAATTGATGATCACTATCAGGGAATTAAGGGCGGGGGAGCGTCCCACTTAATGGAGAAAATTGTCGCAACTAATTCCAAACGAAACATGTGGATTGTTGACGAAAGCAAACTAGTCCCCACCTTAACCTATCCTGTTCCACTTGAAGTCATCCCCTACGGTAGTCGCCAGCTGGAAAAACGGCTGCAAGCCCTAGGTCTCCATGCTAAAATCAGAAAAACAACTGATCAGCAATTTGTTACTACCGACTCTGCCAACTATATCATTGACTTATCTATAACTGCCGTTCCTAATCCAGCAGCCTTAGCCGACCAGCTCAATCAACTAGTTGGCATTGTTGAACACGGACTTTTCTTAGATATGGTCAATACCATTATTGTGCAACATGAAGACGGTCCGCAGATCATCAACGTTCGTTAGTTCAGGAGGAAATATCTATGAAGAAAGCAATTAAACCCGACCAAATTAAGCAGTATGCCCAAAAGCTTCGTCAGGATCCCACAGCGAACCTCGTGCGCCGAGCTGTTTCCCAAAATGGCATCTTAAAAAGTGCGGTAGAGCAGCGCCGAAAACCCGCCCTGACTCCTGTTTTTTCAATTGATGTGACTAATCAAAGCGTTTCTGATCAAAAACGCAGTGGGCGTTGCTGGCTATTTGCTGCACTAAATACGATGCGGAGCCAAATTGAAAACCAATTTAATGTGTCAAAAGACTTCGAACTTTCTCAAGTATTTGTATTCTTCTGGGATAAATTTGAAAAAGCAAATTATTTCTTAAATAACGTGCTTGCGACTGCTGATCGACCACTGACTGATCGCAAAGTCAACTTTCTTTTGCAACAACCACAACAAGATGGTGGTCAGTGGGATATGTTATGTGCTCTCGTTGAAAAGTATGGCATTGTTCCCAAAGATGCCATGCCAGAAACTGCTAACAGCGCTAATTCCAGCGAAATTAACCGAACGCTCAATACCAAGTTGCGCCACGATGCTGTTATTTTAAGAAAGATGCAGGCAGCTAATGCCACTGCTTCAGAAATTGCACATCAACAAGAAAGTATGTTGGCCGAAGTTTATCGTATGCTGGTTCTAGCATTTGGCGAGCCGGTCGAAAGCTTTGATTTTGAATATCGTGATCAACAAAATCATTACCAGATTGATCGTCATCTGACTCCCAAAACTTTCTTTAAAAAGTATATTAACCTTGATTTAGAGGATTATCTTTCAATTATTAATTCACCAACCGCCGACAAACCATTTGAAAAAACTTACACGGTTGAGTTATTAGGTAACGTCGTCGGTGGTCGTCCCGTTAAACATTTCAACCTCAGTATCGAACGACTCAAAGAACTTACCATCAAACAACTCCAAGCTAATGAAACGGTCTGGTTTGGCAGTGACGTTACTCAAGCATCTGATCGACAAGCCGGACTGTTGGATCCCGAACTATACCAGGTTGACGAACTAATGGGGACAAATCTCTCGCTCTCAAAGGCAGAACGATTAGATTACGGCGAAAGTGTTATGGATCATGCCATGGTAATTACTGGGGTTGACCTGGTCGATGGTCAACCCACCAAGTGGAAAATCGAAAACAGTTGGGGTCCCAAAGTTGGAACCAAGGGCTACTTCGTAATGAGCGATCAGTGGTTCGAGCAATTTGTTTACCAAGTTGTAATTAACAAAAAATATTTAAGTGCTACCGAACAAGCTGCTCAGCAGCAAGAACCAACGGTGCTTGCCCCTTGGGATCCAATGGGAACGCTCGCTTAACTAACGCTATCAGTTTTTAAGCAATTTTTCGCAAATTAAATTAAGGTTAACCGCAATCAGGCGGCTGCTTACTGACATTACGTCGATAAGTAGTCGCCTGTTTTTCGAAGTCATAAAAAACCGCAAAGTTAGCCATTTAACTTTGCGGTTCCGTTGACAAGCTAACCATCCTAAT
Source organism: Fructilactobacillus florum 8D (assembly GCF_000512295.1). NCBI lineage: Bacteria > Bacillati > Bacillota > Bacilli > Lactobacillales > Lactobacillaceae > Fructilactobacillus > Fructilactobacillus florum. The sequence goes on along the minus strand of NZ_ALXG01000033.1, from coordinate 6,214 downwards.
AGCATTGCTGCCTTTATGATAATACCTGTTTATCTAGAATTTGGAGCTGAGGATCAAAAGTATACACGATTGGCACCGCATTCAACACTTCAACTCCATCAATCCCGCAATCACTAATTTCCTCAATCCATTTTACTAAGGCCCGTAATGAGCTCCCATGGGCCACCACTAATTGATCCTGACCTGCACGTAATCGTGGGGCTAATTGATCCTGCCAATAAGGTAGTAGTCGATCTGACGCCATTTTTAAACTTTCAGCCCGGGGTTCGCGAATGCCTGCCATCTGATAACGTCGCAATCGAGGAACCTGATCCAACTGCGGTGGCACCGCCGCATAACTTCTTCGCCACTGTTGAAACTGCCAATCGCCAACCGCTTGACGCACCGTTGCTTTTTTTTGCCCCCGTAATGCTCCATAGTGGCGTTCATTTAGGCGCCAAGTCTTGTATTGCGGAATCTCAAGTTGGTGGATAGCTTCCAAAATTAGATTCTCAGATTCAATCGCCCGTTTTAAATAGGAAGTATGTGCTGCTTTAAACTGGATTTGTAACCGTCCCAATTTTTGCCCAGCAGTAAAGGCCGCTGCCCGCCCCCGTTCAGTCAGAGCAACGTCACTCCACCCCGTAAAGGTCTTCGTATAATTAGCCGTACTCTCACCATGCCGCACTAAAACTAACCGACTCATGATCCGTTCACTCCCTTCAATCCCATTAATTTTAGCATATCTTCGAGCATTTTTTTTAAAAGCAATTTGTTAAGATAAAGTTAAGTTAAAGGCTTTAGTGCCAACGTTTCTAGGAATAGTTTATAATGGTAAATAGACTAATTAAGAATGAGGTTAAATAATGGAAAATCAGGAGCATCCAAAACAAAGTAACCGTCGAACTGGTCAAAATCATTTCATCAAAAATAATCATGATGACCAATCAAATCCCTCTAAAACATCTTCCCCAAATGAGCGCGAACATCATCCGCTGGCTTGGACGATCATGGCCGTCATGTTACTGCTTTCAGTTTGTGGCGTGGGCTTTGCGTACAGTCAATACAATAACGCACAATCGTCCTTTAATGATTCTTACATGGCCGGAGGTAAAGATTCTAGAGACGTTAACTCCATCTTGAAAAATAAAAAACCTTTTTCCATTCTCTTAATGGGGACCGATACCGGTGAGCTTGGTCGTCACGATAAAGGACGAACTGATTCGATGATTCTCGCAACGGTTAATCCAAAAACCAACAAGACTTATTTCACTAGTATTCCTAGAGATACTAAAGTCGTTGTTCCAGGTGACTCACAACCTTATGAGAAAATTAATGCTGCTTATACAATTGGGGGACCTAGCAGCGCAACAGAAGTCGTTCATAAACTATTAAACGTTCCCGTTGATTTCTATGCCGTGGTTAACATGAAAGGCATCAAACAGATGGTGTCTGCCGTTGGCGGTGTTGATATTACTCCTAATCTAACTTTCCAATATGAAGGGATTAGTGTTAAAAAAGGAAAAACCGTTCACATGGACGGGCAAACTGCCTTACAATACACGCGTATGCGGCACGAAGACCCCTTAGGTGACTATGGACGCCAAATCAGACAACGACAAGTTTTACAAGCCGTTTTGAAAAAAGGACTCGCAATTTCTTCTGCACCACGTTATAGCGAAATTCTCAAGTCCATGAGCAAAAATCTCAAAACTGATTTAACGTTTAATGACATGATGACGGTTGGCTTTAATTATCGAGATGCCACCAAACACGTTGTTGAAAACGCCCTTCAGTGTGACAACGCAACTGTCGATGGTATTAGTTATCAAGTTGCTCCTGACCATGAACTCCTGCGAGTTTCTAACTACGTCAGAAGTTCGTTGAATCTCCCCACCGCTGACAAATTAACTGAGCAGCAACGGGCGATCAATTCCAACGAGGAAGCCTCCGCTGGAGACAGTCTTTTCACCAATGGCGAATCAGTTACCAAAAATCAGGAACTAGTCAAATAATTTAGCAATTAAAACCCCTGTTAAGTAGATAAAATTCTACCTAGCAGGGGTTTTAGTTTGCTAACAGCTCCATAGTCGCCAGTAGTTATCAAAAAAAAGAGATGTCAGCAGACATCCCTCGAATCTAACTATTCAATCGCTGTAACTAAAAATTACTAAGCTATTTTTTAATGCGGCCAAGAAGACTCGAACTTCCACCGAGAATAATCCCGACAAGATCCTTAATCTTGCGCGTCTGCCAATTCCGCCATGGCCGCAAATCAACATTTATAACTATATCAGTCTTTTGGCAAAAACACAAGGTTAAAATTTTGCTGCTGGCAGCAGAACTAACCTTCCCCGACAGCGACTACAAACATATTTTGTAACGTTTAACCGTCGTTGGCGATTATACTGTCGACCACAATCAGAACATTGGTAGCAATACCGATAATTTTTAGTTAAACGAGGAGCGTAGCGACTCCCTCCAACCTGCTGCAACAGGTGTTTAAATTCCGGTGTATTGTGTTTTCCAGAATAACCGGCCAGATGCAAATGATAGTGAACCAGTTCATGCTTAATAATCCCAGTTAAATTGGGGATTGAATCGGCCATTTTAGGGTTAATATCGATATCGTGACTGCGTAAATGATAACGACCACCAGTCGTTTGTAACCGCTGATTAAAGTATGCGCGATGTTGAAACGGCTTATTAAAAAATGTGTAAGAAATTTTTTCTACTAACTGTTGCAATTCTAGATTACTCATGGTTAGTTCCTCCCGCCGAACTTGGCATCCGTTACTCCGACCATTGCTACTAGTTAGAATACGTAACCTCCCAAGAACGCTAACAAAAAAACCTCGGTTTCCGAGATTTTAGCGGGTTTTCCAAAAGGTATCAAAAACAGTAACCGGTGCGTGGCGTTTGTGTGCCGTCCTTTGGTAAAGATTTTCAATGATTGCGGCCGGGCGCTCTGCAATGTCATGTCCCTCTAAGAAATCATCAATTTCTTGATAAGTTACCCCCAGTGCTGCTTCGTCGGGAAGCGCTGGACGCTGATCTTCTAAATCTGCCGTCGGAATCTTTTTATACAACCGTTCAGGAGCCGCAAGCATTTGCAACAGCTCTTTTCCCTGGCGCTTATCCAACCGCCATAACGGAGTTAAATCGCAGGCTCCATCACCAAATTTGGTATAAAAGCCTGTCACTGCTTCGGCTGCATGATCGGTTCCAAGAACCAGTCCACGCTGCGCTCCTGCAATCGCATACTGAGAGATCATCCGCTGGCGAGCCTTGATATTTCCTTTATTAAAATCAGAAACGGTTGCCCCGCTGGCTGTGACCGCTGCAACAGCAGCATCAGTGGCTGGCTTAATATCTATCCGAACCACTTGATCCGCTCCAATATATTCAATGGCTGCCATCGCATCCGATTCGTCCGCCTGTTCTCCATATGGCAACCGCACTGCAATAAATTGATAGGCTGTCGAGTACGTTTCTTGCCGTAGTTCATTCATTGCCAGCTGAGCTAATTTCCCTGTTAAGGTCGAATCCTGCCCGCCAGAAATTCCCAAAACTGTCGTCTGCATTCCAGTTGCTTTGACATATTTCTTAATAAAGTCAATGCTTCGCCGTAACTCAGCCTGTGGGTCAATCTTTGGCTGAACTCGGAGCGCCGCAATAATTTTTTCTTGCTGTTGTCGTTGTGCTAGTTGCAAAATTATCACCTACTGTAATTTATGTTCCTGCCCATTATGAATTTCTGTAATCAAGTTCATTTTGTGATCCCATAATTTTTTTGAGAAATCAACTGGATACTCTTGTGGATTTAACATCCGTTTGTACTCAGGCCAAAGTTGTTCTTGAACCCGCTGGGCATGCTTTTTAATCTCCAGCAAGGTTGGTTGTTGATAAACTAATTGTCCATCAATAAAGATGTCTTTTAAGAGTGGTTCGGCATTAAAATCATGGATTGTTTTATTAATGTACGTATACTGCGGATGAAACATGTAAAGCTGGTCTGCATCCTGAGGATGTTCGGTTGCCAAAGCGACATAGTCACCCTCTGACTTTCCATCTTGTTTTTCCGTAATCCGCCATACCTGTTTTTTCCCAGGGGTCGATACTTTTTCAGCATTATTCGAGAGCTTAATCGTATCAATCATTTGCCCTCGATCATTTTCTACTGATACCAGTTTATATACAGCACCAAGCGCTGGCTGATCAAAAGCCGTAATTAACTTAGTTCCTACTCCCCAGGTGTCAATTTTTGCTCCCTGCATTTTCAAACTACTGATGGTATTTTCGTCTAAATCATTAGAGGCATAAATTTTTGCTGCTGGAAAACCTGCTCGATCAAGCATTTCTCGCACGCGCTTAGAAAGATATGCCATGTCTCCAGAGTCAATTCGAACCCCTTTAAAATTAATTCGATTTCCCATTTCTTGAGCCACTCGAATAGCAGTCGGAACTCCACTTTTTAATGTATCAAAAGTATCTACTAAGAAAACGCACTCATAATGTGTCTCAGCATAAGCTTTAAAAGCATCATAATCATTACCGAAAGCCTCAACTAATGAGTGCGCATGGGTTCCTGAAATCGGAATTCCAAATTTTTTCCCAGCTAAAACATTGGACGTCGCATCAAAACCACCGATGTAAGCCGCACGGGTTCCCCAGACGGCCGCAGCAACTTCTTGAGCCCGCCGACTGCCAAATTCAAGGAGCGGATCATTCCCAGCGACACTCCGAATCCGAGCGGCTTTGGTGGCAACTAAAGTCTGATAGTTAACAATGTTAAGTAAGGCCGTCTCGATCAGCTGACATTCCGCAATGGTTCCTTCAACCTGCAAAATTGGCTCATTATTAAAAACTAAATCGCCCTCTTTAACACTCCGAATATTGCCATGAAATTCAAACTGGCTGAGATAGTCTAGAAAAGCTGCCGAATAGTCCTGGTTGGCAGCTAAATATTCAATGTCAGCTGCAGAAAAATGAAGTTGTTCAAGATACTCAATTACATGTTGCAAGCCCGCAAAAACTGCATAGCCATTTTGAAACGGTAGCTTTCGAAAATATACTTCAAAAACGGCTCGACGTTGCTGCATTCCCTTTTCAAAATAAGTCGCCATCATATTAAGTTCATAATCATCCGTATGCAGCGTTAGATTATCCGAAACATCCCTTTTCATGCCTATCCTCCCAGCCGTAACTAACGATCGCTTGCCATTATTTTACCACATCTATGTTTTTCATAAGCGCTATGCTTGATTGAGATAAAATTCATACCGTGCAGCGGCATATTCTGATTCAACAATCTCAAACGGCTGGTGATTTTTCAAATAAGACTGCTGCCGTAATTTCAAAATTGGATCATGCAGTTTGATCTTCAATAGTGACGCAACTTCTTTGGAAGCTAATCCAGCTGAGATTGATTGTTTCACCCGAGCCGGCACAAGACCCTTTTTTTGTTCTAACGAGCGATATAGAGATTCTGTTATTTCTGATTGATCAAGACCGTTTAAAAAAGTGGCATTCACTACGGTGGTTTCTAGACAAATTGGTACCTGATCTCCAAATCGTAATCTCTCCATCCGTAAAACTCGTTCATGCGCCGGTAGCGCTAATAATTCTGCTTCGCGAAATGATGGTTCACTAAATTTATACGATAACGTCTGACTAGCAGGTTGTTTTCCTTGAGCTAACATTGTTTCCGTAAAGCTCGAGATGTTCGCCATGTGTTCTCTAATTTTTTGGCTGGTAACATAGGTTCCCGAACCGACTGCGCGCCGGAGTAATCCATCATCGATTAAATTTTGGACCGCTTGGCGTAAGGTCATTCGGCTGACTCCATAATCCTCGGCAAGCTTTCGCTCTGAAGGAATCCGGCTACCAACTTGCCATGCTCCCGTCGTAATCTTAGTCTTCATATCGTTATGAATTTGAATGTAAACTGGTACGGTCATGACTTTCTCCTCGTCGGTTAACCCAAGTGTCCTGAATCTCATTATAAATCACCACATCTGCTGATAATCTATCACAATTACTGGGGCTTTTGGCATGATAAACCTAATAAAAAAGCCGTCATAACCAGTGTTATAGCGACTAATCAAACTCTATAAAAGATAATAATTGGGCTAGCTGGGTTCGAACCAGCGCATACCAGGATCAAAACCTGGTGCCTTACCACTTGGCTATAGCCCAAAAATAAATGGAGGGGAGTGGATTCGAACCACCGAAC
>NZ_ALXG01000032.1:0-5254 GCF_000512295.1 Fructilactobacillus florum 8D | reverse complement strand
TCAAGACATTCAAGAGAAGCACTCAAATTACTTAATGTTTCTGCTCTATCATTAACTCTCTTAAAATTAGAAGGGGGTTTTAACAGATAAAGTATATATGAGATAGAAAATAGATTGAAACAAACTAAAAATATCCCAATTTTTAAGATGGATCTAAAAATTAAAATAGTTTTTAAAAGCTTATTCTGATATTAAATCAGTATAAGTCTTTTTTTATTTGAATTAGTACTAAAAAGTACCCAATAAAAATTAGATTTTTATCTAGCTTTCATTGGGTACTCTAAATTATTAAATTTTTTTACTTATAATCTTCAGACCACTTTTTCATAGACATTAGAATCGGTGCAAGATCTTTTCCTTTTTTAGTTAAATCATAAGCAACAGTTGGTGGATTTGTATCATATACTGTTCTATTTATTATTCCATTTTTTTCAAGCATTTTTAACCTAGTGGATAAGGTTCTTGTACTAATTCCAGGCAAAGATCTTGTTATCCCGCCATAATGGTTATTTTTATTATATATTTCCCAAAGCACATATGATGTCCATTTACCGCTAATTATATCAACAACTGGCTGAATTGGACATTCTTCTAAGCTATTTTCTTCAAGCATTTCATCGACTCCTTTTTTACTTTTATATACATACTTTAAAAAATTACCCTACTTTTTTTTTAAAAGTATACCATTTATTATACAAATAACCATAAAAGGAGAAAAAATTAAAATAATATCACGTTTCTAATTAAATGGAGGAAGATACATATGCTTAGTTTGAAAAATGTAAGTAAAATTTATCAAAATGGTTCAGAAGTAACTCATGCTTTAAATGATGTGAGTTTTGATATTGAACCCAATAAAGTAACAGTTATTTTAGGACCAAGCGGTTCTGGAAAAAGTACAACTTTAAATATTTTAGGTGGAATGGATCGTCCAACAAGTGGAACAGTTTCATATAATGGAAATTTAATTAATACAGAATCTGATGGTCAATTAACCAATTATCGTAGAGATATCGTTGGCTTTGTTTTTCAATTTTATAACTTAATTTCAAACCTTACCGTTTCTGAAAATGTTGCTATTTCGGCTCAACTAAAGGGTAATAAATATCAAGAAATGACTGAAAAATATCTGGATAAAGTTGGACTTTCAAAACGTAAAAACAATTTTCCTGATCAATTATCTGGTGGAGAAATGCAACGAGTATCGATTGCTCGCGCTTTGGCTAAGAGTCCAAAAGTATTACTTTGTGATGAACCTACTGGGGCACTTGATACTGAAACTTCCCAAAGAGTATTCAAAATTTTGAAAAGTAGTAAAAATCAAGATACGGCCGTAGTGATTGTTACTCATAATCCATTAGTTGCTCCAATTGCAGATCGTGTAATTCACATTAAAGATGGTCATTTAGACAAAATTATTAATAATCCAAGTCCACTTGAAGTTGAGGAGGTTGATTGGGGATGAACTTTTTATTTAAAAAATTAATTCGAACAGTTTTTAAAAATTGGACTCAATTTTTCTCTGTTTTTTTGATGGCTTTTCTAAGTATTTTATTCTATACCGGACTTGAAGGTACTTGGAACGGAATGAAACAAAATATTAATCAATATTCTGTTCAAACCCAGTTAGCAACAGCAACGTTACAATCAACTGGAATTAGTGAAAATGAATTAAATCAAATTCGTAAATTGCCTGATGTTTCTAAGGTATCCGCAAAAACCGAGATTAATACCACTACGAACTTGAATGGGAGTAAAAGATACTTAACAATCGATACACCAGGTACGCAACAACTTTCAAAAACCATGCAAACTAATGGACATAAGATTGATGTAAATCATGAAGGAATATATTTGAATCAAAAGTTTGCTAATAAGAATGGTTTGAAAAAAGGGAATAACATTACTGTAAAATTTAATAATCAATTGGTTAAATTAAAAATTGTTGGAATGGTTAATTCACCGGATAAAATGTATTACACCGGATCTAATGATTTTATTTCACCTCAGGAACAAAATTATGGTTATGGATTTGTCAGTGAAAAAACTTTAGCAGACCAATTTAAAGTCCCCATGATAAATAATATGATTGATTTAAAGGATAGTGACAATACTAAAATTGAAAGCCAAATCAGAAAAATTATTGGTAATAAATACATTGCTTTACAAACTCAAAAATCTAACATTGGCATTTCAACCGCTGTAGATCGAGTTGGTCAAATTAGAAATCTATCAATTCTATTTTCAATTATATTTATTTTATTAGCAGTATTAGCAATGTATACCACAATTCGTAAGATTATTGATCAACAACAAAAGGATATGGCAACATTACAATCATTAGGTTATTCTAATACTACTTTGTCACTTTACTATTCAATGTATGGAGCAATTGTTGGTGGAATTGGTGCAGTTGCTGGATTATTAGTAGCACCAGTATTATCAAACTTTGTTATGGAGTCGCAAAAACCAATGTTTTCACTTCCATCTTGGCAAATTTCATATACTAAAGTTCCTTTATATGTAGCATTTTCAGTTATCTTAATTTGTACTATTTCAGCTTTATTTGCAGCACAAGTTAATCAGGGTTTGACTCCAGCACAAGCATTTCGCAAAGGTAGTATTGCTAAGATTAGTAAGCGAGTATCTTTAGAAAGACTTCCTAATTTATGGAATAAAATTCCATTTGGAAATCGATGGTCAATTAGAGATAACCTTGGCAATAAAATTCAAATGTTAATGGGATTAATTGGAGTAGTGGGTGGATTAGCACTCGTTATGACCGGCTTTGGAACTAAGAATTCCATGGATAATCAAGTTAATCAAACCTATGGTCATGAATATAGTTATGCTAAGAAAATTAATTTAACTCATGATGCTAGTCAGTCTGAAATTAATCGTATTGTTAAAAAAACAAATGGGGAAAAAATTGAAGTTGTATATACTAGTTTACAACCAAAAGGTCAATTTGATCGACCATTGACTATTTTAGATTCAGGCTCCAAAGTTAATGTGAAAACTACAAACAATGAAAAGATAAAAGATGGCGGAGTATATTTAGATGAAGGAATTGCTAAGGCTACTAAAGTTAAAAAGAATAGTATTGTTACGCTTAGCCCATCTTTGAGTGATAGAAAATTAAACCTTAAAGTTAAAGGAATTATCAAATCAAATGCACCTCAAGGAATATATATGACTAGGCAAACTTGGAACAATGAAGGAATGAAATTTACTCCAACTTCCGTTTTAACAATCCATAATAAAATTGATGCATCAGTTAAAGACAATTCAGCAGTTAATCAAATCGTTAGTTTAAAGGAACAAAAAAATAATGCCAAAGCAATGGTTAATAATTTGAGTAGTATTTTCTTAATGGTTCAAGTATTTGGAATTTTACTTACAATTGTTATTTTGTATAACTTAGGTTCATTAAGTTTTACCGAACGTTCAAGAAGCTATGCAACTTTAGAAATTTTGGGATTTTCGCGAAATCAAATTCGTAATTTAACAATTATTGAAAATCTTACTATTACTGCAATTGGTTGGATTGTAGGTATTCCATTTGGTTATTGGTTCTTATCAAGATATGTAACCACATTTAATACTAGTCAAATCATTTACTATCCATTTCTTACTAAAGCTAGTTTGATATTATCATCTTTAATTGTTATTGCAGCATCACTTTCAACCGTGGTAATGATAGGAAGTAGATTGAAAAAACTTGATATGATTTCATCTACCAAAGGTATAGAATAAGCATTTTAACAAATGTTTTAAGTTGATAAATTAAATATTGTAAGTATGTTGTTTCATCATTATAATTAACAGGGATTTTATGTAGTTGGACTAATCTATATGGTTAGTCTTTTTTATTATTCTAAAAGTTTTATCGAATTTATAACAAAAAGTAAGCTGTTTTATTTCATAAATATTTACACTATGACACAATAAAGTCACTGATAAAAATTAAGTGAAGGAGTTTTTTATGATAGATAATAAATTATGGGAACCATTTAGACTGAAAAAAACAATCCTTTCCAATAGATTGGTAATGGCTCCATTGACACGAAGTAGAGGTAATGCAGATGGAACTGTTGGTGATTTTGCATCGATTTATTACGCACAACGTGCAACAATGGGTTTAATTATATCTGAAGCTACTCATGTATCTTTAAGTGGACAGGGATTTTTAAATGCTCCTGGAATATATTCAGAAAAACAAATGAATTCTTGGAAACCAGTTATTCAAGCGGTTCATTCATTAGGTGGACATATGTTTATGCAATTGATTCATAATGGTAGAATGGTTCATCCAGCTAATACAATTGATAATCATATTGGTTTAGCTCCATCTGCAATTGCTCCAGAAAATTCAACTGCCCATACGGTTGAAGGTCGTAAACCGTATCCGATCCCAATTCCGATGACAATTTCTGATATTAACACTGTAATTAATGATTTTTCACATTCAGCAAAAATGTCTATTTTAGCCGGAGCTGATGGTGTTGAAGTCCATGGGGCAAATGGATATTTACTTCATCAGTTTATGGGTGTAAATTCTAATGTTCGAACTGATGAATATGGAGGAAATATAGAAAATCGTGCTAGGTTATCATTAGAAGTTGTTAAAAAAACTTGCGATGAAATCGGTTCACAAAGAGTTGGATTTAGAATATCTCCCCACGGACCTAAAGATTTATCAATTGATGAGGGGAAACAAATAAAAGAATTTTATCATTATCTTGTAAATAAGCTTAATAATTTTAATCTTGCCTATCTTCATGTGCTCGATTATGGATTTGAAAATGAAGTTATTAATGATATTGTTGATACTTATAAAGGAACCATTATTTTAAATAAAGCAAATCGCCCATTAGATGAATTAACTGAACCATTAGAATCTAAAAAGGCTGATCTAATTGCAGTGGGTCACTGGGCAATTTCAAATCCTGATTTAGTATATAGATTACAAAACAATAAAGAATTAAATAAATTAAATTATAATACCTTGTATGGTGGAGGAAATGTTGGTAATTTAGCCATGCCAACTGAAGGTTATATTGATTACCCAACAATTGAAGACATTGATGTAAAAAACATTTAAATTTTTGAATAATTAATAAATAGTTTAAAATAAAATATTCAATATAATATGTTAACATTGTTTCGCATTTGCTTAAAAATTATATAACTAGTAAGGGAGCTATCAATCGATAGCTCTTTTTTTATTTATCCTAGAATAACAAACGTAGAA
>NZ_ALXG01000031.1:0-624 GCF_000512295.1 Fructilactobacillus florum 8D | reverse complement strand
AAATATGTCGGTTCGATTGCAAAATTACAATGAGCGGGTAATTTCTTAATCTGGCTGTAATCAGTCTGTAATATGCAGCGCTTAGTATATGGATATTGATTGCGAAGGAAGCAATCGTTTTCCGAAAGAATTCAAACGCAAAAATCAGTCTTTCACAAAAAAGGAGATTATTACTATATGAATTATAAAAGTCTAAAATCAATCGCTGCTGTTGCCGCCGTTTCTGCCGGAGTCTTGTTTGCCGGTTCGCAAAGTGCCGACGCTTCGACCAAGATTACAGTTAAAGCTGGCGATACATTGTCACAATTAGCTCAGACTTACAATGTTTCAGTGAATGACTTACAACAAGCAAACCACATTCAAGACATTAACAAAATTTATGCTGGCGAAACCTTTGTCTTTGGTGACGATGGTAACGTGCAGGTAGCTCCAGCAGCTTCGGCAACGGCACAAGCCGCAACGCCAGCCCAGCCACAACAGCAGCCTCAGGCTGCTCCACAACCAGCAGCCCAACCAGTTGCTCCACAACAGCCACAAACGCAAGCCGCTGCACCACAGCCAGCTGCTCCAGCCCAACCGGCCCAACCAGCTAAGCCCGCTCCTGCTGCAGCTCCGCAACCAGCT
>NZ_ALXG01000030.1:0-34898 GCF_000512295.1 Fructilactobacillus florum 8D | reverse complement strand
TCTCATTAGAATGACGTACTTCTAAAACCGTCTGTAATATTTACCCCCTATCAGTAATTAAATCTCACAAAATCACTGTCAACTCGGTAATAACGGCACTTGTCAGCTAATTCTTTACGGAAATCAGCTGAAAAATCTAATATCAATACATACAAATCCAATGCTTTAATCATCTGAATCAGATCATTAATCTGACTGGAATTGAGATAATTAAACAATCCATTAAGAACCATTAATTTTTTTGGATAAAATTTATGATACAACTTAATAATTACCTTAATTATATCATACGGGTTGTCCATTGAACTAGTTAATATGTTAATTCCGCAGTACTTTGCCATCTTTTTAAGATTCCATTCATCATCGATGGCCAACGGTAATTCTTCCAAATAAGCTGCTCCCAAAAAAATACTTTTCACTTCGCGATCCAACTGAAATAATCTCTGTCGTTCTGATTCCGTTAGATTTTCAATCACTTCAATTTCTAACTTCGTTTTAAATGCCGTGATTAAATCCACATTATCAATTCCATTCCCTAGATAGGCTAAATGACTACTTAATTCTAAAATTTCGTCGTTTTCACTGATAATAATTTTATCCAAGTTTTTACATCCGAGCACAATCGTGCTATAAAATTTAGGATTGTTAGTTTGGAGGAACGTCAGCTTCCCGGAATCAACCGCAAACGGTGCTTGTGGATAAACAGTCAAATTCATATTACCACCGTCCGATCCGATGTATTCCGAACATCCTGCTTCTTTTCCCCGACCAAAAAGTTCATACTGTTATACTGTTTTTCTGTGACCATCAGCGTTTGGATTAAGCCTCGCGGTGGCAAAAATGTTTTAATTCTATTTTCAGTGAATTGCGCTGACTGCTTGCTAACACAAACACGCGCATAGACCGAGTATTGAATCATTAGAAATCCTTCATTAATTAATTCTTTTCGAAACTTTCGATAGTTTCTCCGATCCTCACTTGTATCAACTGGTAAATCAAACATGACCATTAATCGCATGACTCGATATCTCATCTCCTAATTCCACCTCGATATGTACTTCTTCGCTATCACCATTTAAATATTTTAAACAATTGCCCACATGAGTCTTTACAGCATTTCGCAAAATTGTATTTTTACCATTAAACTTCAACTCCAAATTAAACAATTCAACCAACCCAATTTTTAATTCCGGGTTCATTTCTTTAATTTCCTGTTCACTGACCCACCAATCAATGATAGGGCGAAATGGTTCCATCAAATCGGACCCTAGATTAAACTGATTTTCATCATTATCATGATGGATCCCTAATTGGGTCAAGGAACCCGCCGCTACAATCGTTCGATTAACCAGCGATAATAGCAGCGAATATCCGTAATTCAAAGCTGCATTATACGGATTAAAATCACGGCGCTCAAACCCCGTTTCAAATAACAGTGGGAAGTATTTTCTTGCCACCACCGCTTCTCGGTTGGTAACATCATTAATTTCCAGCTTGCCAGCTTCGTACCTTAGCGCTTCTGTCTCAAGCTTTCGTCTTTCCAACACGACGATCTGCATACCGATTTTAGCATTAACTACCCACGTCCATAGCATGGCCTTTCGATTTTCATCCCATTCAAATTGCTTTCGAAGCAAAGCCGCGCTACGATTATTCGGCAGATATGAAACGGTTTCACAAATGGGCTCTCCTGTAGTATCAGAAAAAATTAGTTTAGTTTCTGATTTAGCTAATTCACTAACGGCCCGTGCTGTAATGACGGCCTGAGTAGTACTAATTAATAGTACTTCGATATCATCAAGCGGAATTTCATTTAAACTAGAATTAGTTTGCACAATGATTCTCCTACCAGAATATGATATTTTAGCATGTTGCGTGATAACAACTGTTCTCCATCCCATTATTTTCTCCTTGACTTTTTAAGCAGAAGCCGGTATATTTTAGTTGTTGGTTGGAATGCCAACACTTAATCTCATTAGAATGACGTACTGAGTTAAAATCAAACAAAGCTTTCGAGCTGAGTTTTATCTTCAGATCCTTAAGGGTCACTACATAAAAAGGTAGCTATCATCTGATAGCTACCTTTTTTGTTTACAAATCAGATACTTTAACACGGTGTTCAAATAAACCAGTTGGTGATTGATAAATCAGCTGTGCATCCACTGTCAAAGAAATTCCTGCTGTTAAGACAAATCTACCCCAATATTTAGATAATCCAACTTTACCTAAATCTGTAATAGAAGCGTTACAGTGGAGACCAATCAAAGAATTATCTATTATTTTTTTCATTTCATCAATATCTTGCATTTGTCTAAATAACATTTTAGTTTTTTCAACATCATTAACTTTATACCACGGCAAATACTTGCTTGTTATATCAACAATCTCGTCAAAAACAGTAATTAATTTCTCTTTATCACTAATTCTACTTAAAGTTGAAACTATTTGGATTGAATTATCAGATAAAACAACTTGTTTAGCATTATGTTTGTACGACTTGCTTCCAATTGTAAAAATCATACCATCATCAATTACTTTTTGATTAATTAATATTTTGGATAAAACAACTTGAAAATCTCTATATTTACCAGAACTTTTTAAAAATTGAGGTGCTATAGCTTTTTCAATAGTCGCTAATTCACTTTCTTTTATTTCAGATATTTTAGATACAGGAACAGCTACTAGACGGTAGTCATATTTACTACCCTTCTTTAATTTGACCAATGTCAAAAATGACCCATTTTCATTTGAGTATCCACCATAAATATCACTAGGTCGATTTTTTTTAGAATTAATTAGATTCCTAGTCTTTTTATCATTCTTGGGTGCTGGATAGAGTGTTTGCCCATACAATGCCCCTTCATTCGTCTCCAGCTGTTTCGTCACCAACATCTTTTTAAATCGATAGATTCGTTTCATATACCCTAGCTGTTGATCTTTATCGGTATCAATGGCACCCTTGTCATTGAGTTTATGATCTCTTTCAAACCGATATAAAAAGTTAAAGCTCTTTAGATTATTCGTACCAGTCTTCGCAAAATCTCCATAAACAAAGTAAGGTTGTAGCTTGGGATATTCTTTTAACAACCAATTTCCAACGAACAAGGTCAAGTAAGCATCGAACGCATGGTGATAATCATTCACATTTCGACTTTTATAAAAATTGAATTTTTCCCGCATATGATGCGTTAGGTTAGCCTTGACCGTTACAACTTTGGTCTGATCGGCTTGATATTTTTGGCTCATAATATCAGCTGCTAATTTAATAACTTGTCGTGTTTCTACAAGTTGCCGATTAATAAATTGACCTCGGTTATTAAACTTACTAATCTGATCAGGCTTTAAAGTTAGATTATTATATTTACGCTGCGTCATTAGTCCCTGTTCTCGCATCATTTTCCAGGTTGGACGCATCTTATTCGCCACGGTCTCTCCTGGCAATCGATCCTCTTTATGAACTCGATTTTCTGCTTGACTTGTCAACACCCGATTATTTAGCGAGTTATCAAGCAAGAAGGACTGCGGTAAAATATGATCAATATCGTAGCTCGAAAGCTGATCAATATTTAAGGGATGTCCTGTATATAAATCAATTCCACCCTGAATAAAGTACAAATACAACCGATCAGTAAACTTAGTCTTGTTTTTAATCTGATCTTTTAATTCTTGGGTCACGCTTTCATTATCAAACCAATTCTTGCTAATCTCTTGATAGGTTTTTTCTAGTTGCCGTGCCCGAGAGGCAATTAATCGGTGATCGTCTCGATCCTCTCTGGCAAACTCCATCATGATATTAGCCGGGGCATACCCAACTGCTTTCTTGATATCATCAACAACTAACAAAATTTGGCGAATAGCTTTTTTGTTTTGTGGTGATGTATACAACTCGTCAATGGTTTCGTTAATTCCAGTTTGAGCTACATTAGCCCCATTATGTTCTTGAATAGCTTGTTTTACACTATCCTGACCCATAATTTCCATAAAGTTTTGATTGGTATTCCACAGCTGATCAATAATCCGCTCACCGTTCTCATTAACAATATGCGTTAATAGTTTTTGGGACAGTCGCCCCCAACCCTGATAGCGTTTTTTCGATACTCGTTCTAGCTGTTCTGAAGTAAGCCAATTGAGTTCTGCCAGCTTTAGTTTAAAAATCTCACGATCCTCAAAAATGGTTGACCACTCAATCATCTTTTCAAAATCAACTTGGCGATCGGGATTATCAATCTCATCACCAAAAATTTCTTGAAAATCCTGGTAAGTTTTTAAGGTATTATTCATATTCTTTTGATCAGTCGTTCCAGTAAAGATCGCTCCCATTGGGAAATCACCACGAGCCACCAAACAATCACTCAATTTTTTCAGCGTGACTCGTCTTTGCTTTTTACAAACATGATCGTATAGGTACTTTTTCTGATCGACCGTAAGTGCTTTGCCATTAACTTTAAGTTTATTAAGCTCATTTAAAACCGTGAATTGTTGATACAACAGACTATTTTTAGGTAAAACCGGTTCACCTAACAGATACGTATCAGTCGTAGTCATCCGCTTAATAAAATTAGTTGCCGAGCTGGTCTTATCAACCTTCTCCTCAAAATTCCACGGAGTAATTTCCCCCGCCTCTTTACGAACCATCCACGCAAATTTAGTGTTTTGCGGATCATCACTCTGGTTCGGATCAATCATTGGACCAACGTAGTAAGGTACCCGAAAGGCGATTAATGCATCCAACTTATCTTTAGCAGCTAAGAGCCAAGGGTAATATTTACCTTGGACTTCAATCAATTGATCCAACTCACGCTGATGCAACTGGTGTGGAATTGATCCATTTTCTTTAGAACGTTGTTTGGGCATGAAAGCCTGCAAATCAATTAAGCTCTTAATCTGATTTGCCAGCTCCGAATCATCCAAATTCTTTTTAACGTTCGTATAGAATGTATCAATCGTAGGTTTATCACCATCGATATACTCATTATATGCTTTCTTTAATCCGTCTCGTTGTTCTTGCGTTACCTGAGCTTCTAACTCTTTTAGCATTTTTAAATGATGTTTATGATCGTCATAACGATTAATCATCGCTGTAGAGATTGAATCGGCAACCTGCTTCGTCTGACGATTAGTTAAAATATCAGCTAGATTAAGGGAGAAGTATAAGCGTTGTAACACGGTTAAAATCTCATTTGCCTCATCGGTCAACTCTGAAGCCAGCTCTGCAATTTTATCATCAAAGTCATCACTGCTAAACTGCAGCTTAAATGCTTGTGGATCAGTGGCTTCAACCCCTAAAATTACATCGAATTTTGCCTTCAAACCTAAGACGGCCTTTAGCAGTTCCGTTGCTAGTTTCTTATTTTCTTTGTCGATGGTTTTATCAACTGGTACAAATAACCTTGCTGACAATTCTCTCTGGCGATCACTAGGTGTCCGCTGATTATCTTTTAAGATCGTCGCAACTTCATCCAAACTGGAAGTTTGCAGTTGAACATGATCACGCTGTTGGTTGCTAAAAATCTGATTAAGTTCTTGAAACTCTGATTCCAAATGCAACTGACCACCGTGAAATTTTTCGACCGCCGCACCGTTTAGAAAGTGACCTCGAAATTTAATCATGTGGTGGAGCGCTAAATAAATCAGCCGAACATCTGCCTGTGGGGCATCTGGTTGTGCTAGTGCCGAACGTAAATGGTAAATAGTGGGGTACTGCTGATGAAATTTTTGATCATCAAATTGGGGATCATCAAATAAGATGTTCCCAAACATTTGCTTGTTGGGATCTAAGGGTGAGATATTCGATTGTTTCAGGCGGGCTAAAAAATTAGGATCCACTTTAGCCAGTTCTGCATCAAAAATCCGATCTAAGAAGCGAAGACGCCAGCGTCGCCGTGATAAGCGACGCCGCGTCGTGCGAAAACCACGCCGTTCCGCAGCAGATTCGCCTTCTTTAAATAGACGGACACCGATCCCGTTATGCCCTCGGATATGCAGTAATTTATCATTTTGATCCGTAACGGCCCAGCCAATCGAACTGGTTCCGATGTCAAGACCAATGTTATAAGGTTGTTGTTGTTCAGTCATTAAATCACTCCTATATTTTCTAATAATTATACCATTTTAATTAGTACGCGACCATTCTATTTTTTTACTAATAAATCGCAAATTAACTATCAACATGAGCTGTTTAATTTTTTGCTGAGTCAATTTTGACTATGCTATCATTAAATAATCTTAGCTTTTATCGTTGAAAGGATCCTTGCCATGAAAGAAAATGAAAAAATACAAATATTAGCAGACCTAGTTGCCTTTGATAGTTGCAATGGTAATGAACGACCAGTGGCTGAATACCTACTACAGTTGTTTCAAAACCATGGTATTAGCGCCAAGCTTCTTCCATTAGCAGGCACGGCTGGCACCACCCGTGCCAACCTAGTCGCTGAAATTGGTTCTGGTCATCCAATTTTGGCCTTCGATGGTCATTTAGATACCGTTGCCTTTAATCGCGAACGGTGGCAAACCGACCCGCTTAAATTGACGGAGCAAGCTGGTCAACTATACGGACGAGGAACTACCGACATGAAAAGTGGGGTTGCTGCGGCTGTAATCGCAATGCTTGAACTACACGACCAACATCGTTCATTTCCCGGAATCATCCGTTTTCTAGGAAGTGCCGGGGAAGAGGTCGGCATGCAGGGAGCCACCGAACTTCAACAACACGGTTATACTGATGACATCGATGCTCTAATCGTAGGAGAACCAAGTGGCTATGCCACCTCGTATGCTTCAAAGGGTGAAGTTAATCTCCAGTTAACTGCCACCGGACGCGCCGCCCACAGTTCGACCCCTCAGTTTGGGATTAACGCCGTCCAAGAACTCATCAAATGCTGGCAAGACCTGGCTGATGCATTACAAACTGCTACCGCCGGCATCAAAAATCATGAATTAGGGCGCCCAGTTTTCAATCTGGATCAGTTTAATGGTGGTAAACAGCCAAACATTATCCCAGGCACCGCCCAAGCAGTTCTAAACATCCGCACCATTCCAGAATTTGACAACAACCAAGCCATCCAACTGGTAACAGACACCATTAAGCGTAACCAATCCAACTATCAAGCTGAGCTGCAGTCCCAGGTTACGATGAACGTCATCCCCGTTGTCGGGCAAGCTGACTCACCGGTCATTAAACAAATCTTGACCATTGCCCAGCAATATACTAATCAGCCCGTTCCAGTGGCCGGATGTCCGGGTGGAACCGACGCCTCACGTCTCCTATTGACTAAATCCATTGGATTCCCCGTAGCTATTTTTGGTCCGGGTGATTTTCGGGTGGCTCATCGTGACAATGAATTTTGTTCAAAACAAATGTACCTAAACTTTACCGAAATTTATCCACAACTATTTGTCCAAACTTTACAAGCTTTAGTTGATTAGGTCATTAACTCTCCCTCCGAACCATTTCAAAAATGATACGAGGGTTTTTTATTGCCAAGCAACAAAGTTTTAGCATCCCAATCATTTTTTGGAGGAAATCTTATGTCCACGCAAGTCACACTTCAAACTAAACTAACTATTCTAGCCACTGCGTTGCTAGCTTTTTCCGGAATTTTATTAGAAACCTCGATGAATGTTACTTTTCCTGAGCTAGCCCAGCTCTTTCACTTATCACTAGGTACCATTCAATGGCTGACCACCGGCTATTTACTAGTCGTAACGATTATCATGGCGACCACGGCTTTTTTACTTAAACGGTTTGCGCTCCGCAACCTATTTATCACTGCCGTTGCAATCTTTTTAATCGGTGATTTATTCTCAGGTTTAGCACCCAATTTTACTATTCTACTGTTGGGACGCCTCATCCAAGCAGCGGCAACCGGGCTAGCAATGCCAATGATGTATCAAGTCATCTTTACAAAGGTTCCCCAAGCTAAGATTGGTTTATATACTGGGATTGCATCGATGGTTATTTCACTGGCACCGGCACTTGGTCCAACCTATGGTGGATTGCTTTCCTCATTGTTTTCATGGCGCGAAATCTTTTTATGGGTACTCCCAATTGTCATCATCGGGCTGGTGCTAGGATGGGCCTTTATCGATATTCCCGCTGCAGGGACTAACAAACACTTTGATTTTGGTGCCCTCTTCTTTTTAAGTTGTGGTTTACTGGCCTTCGTCTGGGCCGCCACTCAGTTTGGCAACCTACAATCTTCACTACTGACTAAGTTTCTCCCCCTACTGGGAGGCATCGCTGCCTTTGCCGTCTTCGTTTACTTGAACCAACGTGGTTCTTCAGAAGTTTTGTCATTAAATATTTTGAAACACCTTCCAGTTCGGCTGGATGCCCTTAACTACTTCATTTTAATGTTTATCAACATTGGAATTTCCTTTGTTATTCCGATCTATGCCGAGGGAGTTTTGAAAGTGACGCCCCTCGTCGCGGGCTTAATCCTCCTGCCGGGCTCCATCATCGGTGGATTTCTCGCCCCCGTAGCTGGTTGGATTTATGATCGGTTTGGAGCATTTGTCCCGATCATCAGTGGACTGGTCATTGTTGTGATTAGTACCGCCCTCTTTGGCATTCTCCAAGCCGTCTTCACGCCCCTCGTGATGTTATTGCTGTTCACAAGCACCCGGATCGGATTCAACCTTGCCTTTTCCAACACCATCTCCAATGCCCATGGAAATGTGCCCCACGAACAATCAGCAGATGTAAATTCACTTTTCAATATGCTACAACAATACGCTGGTTCACTTGGAACCAGTATTCTCGCCAGTATCATTGCACTTAAACAAACGACCGCTGACAGCTCCACCGCGCTAATTCAGCAGACCTATCGCGGTGGGCACTTAGATTTCATGCTACTTTGTGGTCTTGCCCTAATTGCCTTAGTAGCAGCCATCATCAACTATTGGGAACAAAAACATCATGGCACAGCATTATAAAAAAACACTCCTTGACCCATTAACGAGTCAAGGAGTGTTTTTTTATAATTGTTAGTTTAAACGTTGAATTAGTTTCTTTAATGTGAGCCACGGCCACCGGAGCATCCCCAAAACTAACAGGATGATTAACGCACCCGCTAGCCGCTTACTGCCAGTGATAGCTGTCCCCGTGGCTGGCAAGCGGGGTGCTTTCTCAGCTACCATAGTAGGCCCAGTTGGCGTAGTAGAACCTGTCGGTTTGCCCCGCTGCTCCAACGAATCAGGATTGGCTCCAGGGCTTCCGGCTGGACGGGCGTTCAAAATCTCGTCCGAACGATCCCAGTTGTTCAGCAGTCGTGTCGTTGCCCCTAATTCCTTGCTCACAGTCGGCTTCTGTTGTTCTTGTTCTAACAGCGTAACTGGGGTTAGTGATTTGGGAGATCGAACCGACTCACTCCTTAATTGCACTGGTAGACTGGTTACGGGCACCTTGGCAGTAGCCTGCTGGGCACTAATTTGCAGCTCAGTAGTTCCCTTAATGGTAACCGTCTGTTGTTGATCCTGACTATACCGAGTAGCCGAATAAACACGTCCACTCGCTGGAAACTCAAGTTCAATACTTTGCGTGTCCGTATAGATTACGACCGTCACTTGTGCAGGATTGCTCCCCAAACCCAACGAAGCCGTGCGTGGCTGTTGATAGTTTTCATTCGCACCGTTTAACCACACGTCAGTCGTACGTCGTACCGTATACGTGCCGGCATCCCAATCAAATTCAATTTCAAACTGCCCATCGGTTTGGCTAATCTGGACTGTACTGGTTCCAGTTAAATGTTGGTGCTGATTATCAAAAGTCAATTCGTAGCGCTGAGCCGTGCCACTAAGACCTAGTTGTAAAGGTTTTGTACTGGTTACAACTTGCTTAACTGGGTGCTGATCAGAAAATAGATTGGGTTCAATTAAGTGGGTGTGAATTCGACCATTTTCAAGGGTGTAGCGGTGAAAGGCACTGGCACTAAATTGTGCGGGTGCGTCAGCCCCGACAATCCCATTTTTAACAGCCTGGCCGGAATAATCCCAGTTTCCGTTCCAGCCAATGCCAATTGCAGCACTCGCATCAGTGCCATTAAAACCTAACCCTGCTCCTTTTAAATTACTTAACACGCTACTTCCATAAAAGTCAGACCCATCATCAACTCGTTGTACCTGACTAGCTGATGTCAAGGCATACACAGGTTGACCAGTTCCAGATAGATCCGCATAGTGGTCTGGCACAAACCGCCCCTGCTCATCTAGTTTCCCTAACACCAAATAAGTTCCAGTACTTTCGCCATACCGATAGCCGTTTCCTCCAAACAACAACCCGAATTTTAATTCCTTAGTCACCTGATCCTTTAGTTGAATTAAGTTGGGGCATTCAATGGTTCCATAATCAACCCATTGTTGTTCATGATTACTGGAATCCGGTTGGTTAATGATCAACGTGCCCAGATAATTCCAATTTAGCCCATCGGCACTATCATATTGACTAATCCGATTAGTCCCCTCTGCTAGGTAACACACCATCCGCCGAGTCGCCTCATTGTAGAAAACGTGCGGATCGCGAGCATCACGCTCATTGGTTACCGGTCCTCCGTTGGGCATCCCCACCAAAGCATGATCCACTAACGGGTGGAAATTAAATCCACCATCAGTACTAACAGCGGCATACTGTGCTTGCATCCCCTCCGCATTGGTACTGGTAAAATAGGCTACTAACGCATCAGCCGGTAAGTCATGATAAAAATTCATCGAGTTTCCAATGACACTTCCAGTCCACATTGATTGCCAAATCCCATTGTTAGCCGTAAGGGCGCGTCCAGCTTGATAGTAATGCACCAAATCTGGTGAGATAACATGATACCAACTATTCCCCTCGGGACCATTAAATTTGGGACCATCATTATGCAAGTAATAGAAATGATAGTTACCTTGAGCATCGCGAAAAATACTTTGGGTATCATTCCCACTATAATCGGGGCTAGCATAGTGGTACTGTTGCGCATAATTACCGGTTGAAGCCGGTGTTTGCACTTCGACCGGTTCTGCTGTGGTGGGGGCTGCAAAAGTAGCCGAGTTGGCTGATGGCGTTGCTGCTGACGTGGTGGTCGGAGCGTCTTTCGTTGCTTGCTCATCACCAACAGCGGACTTCGTTGTGTCTACTGGTTCACTTGCAGCAACACTGGTTGCAGGTTCAGCTTCTGGCAGTGCCAGTTGCGCTTGAGCTTGAGGGTCTTCCGACTGTGGTTGCGCGGCTAGTGGTGCGGTCGCTTCGGAGCTGAGCGGTTGCTGTTCGGATTTGTCATCCGCCGCAGCCGTTTTCTCGACTGCTAAAACTGCTCCCACCAATAAAATCGCACTACTTGCTTTCAACCACTGGAGCGACTGATTTGAAGTTCTATTTTGCATGATTATGATTGCCACCTTTCACTTTACTAGTAATTTAGTTAGTTTATCGGTTTACTAACTAAAAAAACAATTACTAATTGCAAGTGAAAGGTCGCTGAAGCGGCGGCTGGTGCTCAGCCTAACGCTTACTTGGAGGTCACTGGTTTGACTACCAAAACTACGCCTCTTTCCAACATGTTACAAAATAATGTTTACGTCACATTTAAATTAATCATCACCAATTAGCCGGACTCCATGACCGACCATCTAGCTCATCTTGAGCTTGTGCCAGTCGTTGACTTTGCTCAAGTACCGCTGCCTTGGTTGCTTCCAATAAAGCTCGGTCAGCAAAATTATTCGTCTTGCTAAGTAACTGATCTAGGGTAGTTACCAGCCACCTTTGGTCATCATCCATGACTAACCCTCCTCTGCTTGGCGCATTAGTTGCACCTGCCACTTCAAGTCTTCAATTTTTTCCTGTTGGTGTTGCATTGTCTCAATAATTAAATTAAGTTGGTCTTGCTGGGCAGAGGTCCCCTTAGCAGCCAGTTTTCGCAACCGCTCTTCCAGCCAGTTTTCTTGATCAGCAAAGCGAAAGGGATCCTGCACCGTTAAATATTGCTGGTACCTGATTAACAAGCGAGCGCGAGCTGGCGCATCTAAATAAGCAAATTGTGACACTGGCAATGGAGCTAAAAACTTCATTCCAGCCTGTTGTGCCAGTGCCTGATATGGAGTGAAAATTTCTGACAAACTGTAACCTTGTTGTCTGCCAACTGCAAATTCTGCCACTGGATAACCCAAGGTAGTCACGATTCCAAGTTCTTTTCCTCGCAAAATTCCTTGTTCGTTTTGATAGGTGAAGGCTCGAGTTAAAACTTCATCTTCCCAGTGTTTCAACGACGCTGGCGCACTATACCAATATAATGGAAATTGAAAAATTATCCGATCAGTTTGCCGGAGTAATGCCTGTTCAGCAGCAACGTCAAGGGACTGGTGTGCGTAAATTTCATCTAGACAATGCCAAGTCACGTCCTCTAGTTGCTGACTAGCACGGTTTAAAAAAGCCTGCGTTCCCGAATCATGATAATGCGGGTGTGACACAATGATTGTGGTTTTCAAAAAAAGAACCCCTTTTCAATTTATTTTAAAATTTTTCCGATGATTGATTGACTTTATTTTATACCATGTTATGATGTAGTAGATGTTTGATAAGTTTCGAGTTTTTAAGGTTTCTTGTTTTGTTTTATTATAGAATGACTTCCTTATTAGATTCAAACTACAGCAGCATTAATATATTTTTTTACGGAGGTTTCATATTATGAAACAAGGTACTGTTAAATGGTTCAACGCAGATAAAGGTTACGGCTTCATTACTACTGACGATGGTGACGTATTTGTTCACTTCTCAGCTATCAACAAAGATGGCTTTAAAACGCTTGACGAAGGCGAAAAAGTTACCTTAGACGTTGAAGAAGGCGACCGCGGCCCACAAGCTGCTAACGTTACTCCAATCGAAGAGTAATTTATCTTTAAAAAGAACATCCCGTTCGGGGTGTTCTTTTTTTATGCATTTAAAAACCAGTTAGTTATTAACTGGTTTTTAAATGCATATATTTTGAAGCAAAAATCACCAGTTCTTCAACCGGCTGGCGCATTCCGTCCCGCGTCCAGGTCACGATGACTTCAGTTAAGCCGCCTGAAATCATTGCTACCAATAAATCTGAAGAACTTTCCTGCGTGATCAAAATTTGGTTCTCAATTAGTTTTTTGATATCAGCGCTCAGTGAACGTAATAACAGGTTTGTCAAATCATTTTTTACAATTGCTTCCATCATCAACTTGTTTTCGTTGATGAGTGTAAAAAAAGTCGTAGCCACATCATAAAACGTGAATCTATTTTGGACAATTAGCCGCTGAATGAAGGTATTATAAACCATCTCAAACTGCGCCAACAAGACATCTTCTTTGGTATGAAAGTTGCGGTAAAATGTCATCCGAGACAATTCAGCCCGTTCACAAATCTCTTTGACTGTGATATCAGCGTATGACTTCTCCATCATCATTTCAAACATACCAAAAATAATCCGCTGTTTTGTTGAGATTTGTTTTTGTAGCTGTTTTTTCTTCGTGATACCCACCTACCTCGCTGAAATCAAGTGTAAATGTTGCGAAGCTGCGGCTGTCACCAAACAATCGGTTCCCGTCGCCGTTTGTAACTGTAGTTCAAAATTTGGAGTAATTCCTTGTAAATAACCCGTTACATACCGATCATGGTTCTTGATTTGCACCAAACATTGTCGCCACAGTAAATGCGCTTGATACTGCTGGCGTACCTCGTCAGCAACTGGTCTGCGATAAAAAGCCAGTACTTGTTTACAAAGTTCTGCTACCAATTCATTCTTTAACCGCGTGTCCGGTGCTAAATTCGTTGCCTGTACCGTTTGTAATGCTGGATTGGGTCCCAGATTAAGCCCGATTCCAATCATAATTGCAGTAGGTTGGTTGGCCGTATTAGTCTGTAACTTAGTCAGAACTCCACCACATTTTTGTCCCTGCAAAAATAAATCATTAACCCACTTTAATTCAGGAGCAACCTTCAAAATCCGCACAATAGCGGTTCGAACTGCTACCCCGACCCCAATTGTTAACAGCCCGGGTTGTTGCAAAAATTGTTGCTTAACTGGCACCACTAGCGTTAGGTAAATCCCACCATCTGGTGATTGAAAATGATGCCCCCGTTGTCCTTGCCCCGCCGTTTGTTGTTCGGCGGCAATGACATGCATCCCAGAAAATCGGCGCTGACTCGCATAGACCATGGTTGAATCTACAACTGGTAAAATCGTTAGCTGCTCCCTGCTTAGGGGCACCAATGCCAAAATCTGGTTAAAATCCAACTTTACCATCGTACACCCCATTAAGTATTAAATAGGTGAACTCCCTTATCAGCATAAATCACATCGCCAGTAATCCCGGAAGCTAAGTCACTGAGCAAGAATGCAACCGTATTTCCAATCTCTGCTTTAGTAACGCTCTTACCATCAGTAGTCAATGACTCGGAAGTCTTCAATAACTCCCCATGACCCTTAACTCCAGTAACCGCCAAGGTTCGAACTGCTCCTGCCGAAACCGCATTTACCCGGACGTTTTGCTTGCCCATTTCAACGGCAAGGTAGCGCATCTCAGATTCCAAGGAAGCTTTAGCAATCCCCATCATGTTGTAGTTAGTGATAGCATAAGTTGACCCCATATAGGTCATCGTAACGATACTACCAGTTTCATTCATAATCTTGCTGGCAGCCCGCGTTACCGAAATCAGCGAGTACGCACTAATATCTTGGGCCAGATTAAAGCCCGCCTTCTTAGTATTAACCACACCATTTTGGAGCGTATCACGATCAGCATAAGCAATCGCATGCACTACGCCATCGATGTTGCCAACTTTTTCATGAATTGCCGCAAAAGTTGCTTCTACGTTATCATCTTCTGCAACATCACACTCAAATAAAAGCATGTCATCATCAACAAAGCGGTTCAAACTTTGCTTCATTCGATCGTTTTGGTAAGTTAAAATCGCTTGACCGCCTAATGCTTCAATCGCTTGGGCACAACCCCATGCAATACTTTTTTGGTTGGCAACTCCCATCACCACAATTTTCTTGCCTGCTAACAAATTAGCTGTCATCACGTTCATCCTCTCAAACTAATCCTATCTTAATTATAAAAAACTAACTAATAAAATCAATTATTAGTTAGCATTATTAGAATTTACGATACCTTGCAAACCGTCGCCGTAATAGTTCAGCCGTTGGAATTGCACTCAACTCTTTTATTTTATCAAATAATTGTTGCTTTAGCTGGTTTATTTCGGCTTTTGTTCGAACTTCTGGAATAATTTTATCAATAATTCCCTGTTCAACGAGCTCTGGGGGGGTTAGCTTCATGATTTCAGCTGCTTCGCGAACGCGACTAGAATCTTTCCACAAAATTGTGGCATACCCTTCAGGAGATAAGACGGAATATATACTGTCTTGAAATGCCCAAACACAATCACCTACGGCCAAAGCAAGTGCTCCACCGCTACCGCCTTCTCCAACAATAATCGCCAAATAGGGCGTTTTAAGTTGTAATCCCTGAAGAATTAATTGTGAAATCAGATAACCCTGCCCATGATACTCTGCATTCACATCTGGAAAGGCTCCGGGAGTGTTGATGAACGTTATGACCGGTCGCTGAAATTTTTCGGCTTGCTTCATTAGTCGGAGTGCTTTGCGATAGCCATCCGGCTCAGCCGACCCAAAATGGACGTCGGCCGCTGATTTTTCATCATCCGCTTTGCGAATCCCAATCAAAGTGGCGGGTTGCTGTTGCAACAAACCAATCCCACCATAAATAGCTGCATCATCGCCGTAAGCACGATCCCCATGAAGTTCGATGAAATCATCGGTCAGGCCCGCAATTAAATCTTTAATTGTAATTTTATCCTGAGCGCGGGCTGCTAGGACGCGGTCAAAGGCCGTTTTTTTAGTCATTAGAAACCCCGCTTTCATGCATTGTAAGAATCCGACTTAAAGTGGTCTTCATCTCTGAACGCCGAACAATTGCATCTAAAAACCCATTATGTAACAGAGTTTCTGCTCGTTGAAAATCACGTGGTGGCCGTTGCTGAATTGTTCTTTCAATCACCCGCCGACCGGCAAACCCAATCAGCGCATGGGGCTCTGACAACAACAAATCACCCTCCATTGCAAAACTAGCAGTTACGCCTCCAGTAGTTGGATCACATAGGTAACTAATGTATAACCCACCTTGTTTGCTATGTTCAGCAATCGTTGTCGCTACCTTGGCCATCTGCATCAGTGAATTAATTCCTTCCTGCATGCGAGCCCCACCAGAGGCCGTGAACAAAATCACGGGTAAGTGCTGCTGAGTGGCCGTTTCAAATAGCTGTGCGATCAGTTCTCCAGTAACCGTTCCTAAACTACCCATGATAAAGCGCCAATCCATAACTCCAATCGCAACTCGATGGGTATCAATGGTCCCAATTCCAGTCAAAACTGCTTCATTCAACCCCGTGGTTGCTTGAGCTTGCTGCAGTTTTGCTTGGTAATGCTTTTCTGAAAAACGGGACCCCACCTTCAAATTGCGGTTAAGTGGCGTGAAATCCGAGCATAACAAAGCAATTCTGTCCTGAGCACCTAATCGAAAGGCATAGTTACAATTAGGGCACTCCTTAAACTGACCGAGCTGTTGTTTATAAATCGTCTTCCCACAAAAAGGACACTTAACCCAGACATCTGGGATTTGATCCATGCGATGTTGTAACTCTTCTCGGGTTGGTTGTGATTGATTATCCTCTGTCATACCGCTCCATCCAGTTCTTCAAAAATACATCTTCAACATAGCGATTATTAAAGTCCCCCGCTGTCATTACCGGATCATGCAACAGATCCACAAGAAACTTTCGATTGGTTTGCACCCCTTGAAGTTGAAATTCGCTTAATACTCGTTCAAGTTTCAGCAACGTTTCAGACCGCGTCGGTAAATGTACAATGATCTTGGCAATCATCGAATCGTAGTAAGGAGAAATCACACTCCCCGCTTCAATTCCTGTATCAATGCGAACCCCCATGGTACCCATTGGAAAATGTAATTGGGAAATGCGACCCGGTTCCGGTTGAAATCCGGCAGCTGGATTTTCTGCATTAATCCGAGTTTCAATCGCCGTGCCGTGTACACCACACTCCGCCTGGGAAAATGGTAAACGCTGACCATCTGCAACTTTGACCATCGCTTTGATCAACTCAACTCCCGCAACTTCTTCAGTTACCGTATGTTCGACCTGCAACCGGGTATTCATTTCCATAAAATAAAAATGATGGTCTTGATCCATTAAAAATTCAAACGTCCCGGTGTTTTCGTACTTTATTCCCTGCATGGCCTGTTTAACTATTTGACCAAGCTGGGCACGTTCTGATTCGGTGATCAGTGCGCAGGGAGATTCTTCAATCAATTTCTGATGGTTTCGTTGCAGCGAACAATCTCGTTCCGGAAAATAAACCACCTGACCATGCTGATCAGCAATTGCCTGCATTTCGATATGCTTGGCATCCGACAAATCTTTTTCTAAGTACAGGTGATCATCGTCGTAAGACAATTTTGCCTCTCGTTTGGTTTCTAAAAAGGCCTGGGTCATTTCCGCGCGGTTCTTAACCTTGCGAATTCCCTTGCCACCCCCACCAGCCGCTGCCTTCAACATCACAGGATAGCCAATTTCTGCAGCCACCTGGTGTGCTGCGTCCACATCTGCAACAAACCCAGTTGACCCAGGAATCGTCGGAACCCCAAATTTTTCCATGGCTGCTTTTGCATGCGATTTATTGCCCATCAACTCGATTACAGCTGCACTAGGACCGATAAATTTAATTCCGTATAATTCGCAAAGCTTAGCAAAGTGAGCATTTTCTGACAAGAAGCCGTAGCCTGGAAAAATGGCATCCGCCCCCGTCAAAACCGCTGCATCAAGAATTGCTCCCATGTTCAAATACGATTCGGTTGGCAACGGACCGCCAATACAAACCGACTGATCAGCAAGTTTGACAAAGAGTTCGTTGGCATCAACTGTGGAATGAACTGCCACTGTCGCAAGCGATAACTCCTGTAAATTTCGAATTGCCTGGACTGCGATTTCACCGCGATTTGCAACTAAAACTTTTTTTATCATCTATTACTCACCCTGTGCTTCAATCGCAAACATCAGGTCTGCCGCGACCAACCGCTGATCACCACAATAAACCTCACCATGACCAACTCCAATGTTGCGCTTTAATTTTGTTAGCTGCACTCGCAGCTCTAGCTCAGCTCCCGGTCGCATCGATCCATAAAAATCAGCCTGTTTAATCCCACCGAAGAAGACATTGGCTCCAGCGTGTTCTGGCATCGCCAAAATGGCTACTACTCCCGTCTGCGCTAATGATTCAAGAATCAGGGGACGAGGTAGTTCCAAACGGTTACCATTAGCAAAGTACCACTCATTCACCGTTATATTTTTTCGAGCAATTGCTGATTCGCCTGGTACTACAGAAATAATCTGATCGATCATTTCGAACGGATAGCGTTGGGGAATAAACTGGTTCACCTCAAATTTCATCCTTAGTCCTCCTTGATCTCAAACAATGGCTGCTGATACTCCACCATTTCACCATCCTGGACCAATCGTTTCACAAGCGTGCCACTAACTGGACTTTTAACTTCATTAATGAGTTTCATGGCCTCGATGGCACAAACCGTATCTCCCTTTTTAACATGTGCGCCGACTTCTCGATAAGGCGGTTTGTCAGGGCTTGGTGCGAAATACACTAACCCAACCATTGGAGCGGGCAACTGAAAGTTGGAAGGTGGCGTTGCTGTCCGACTAGCAGCATCATCAGTCTGCTCAGCGGCAGGAGCTGGTGGATTACCTTGTGGCTGACTGCACTTACTAAAGTAAACATCAATCCCATCGCCATTTAATTTCAATTCTTGTAGACTTGATTTATCAAATTTATCCAAGAGGCGTTCGAGTGCTGCTTCATCCATTAAGCATCTTCCCACTTTCTCATTGCAATAACGGCATTGTGACCACCAAAACCAAAGGAATTACTGATCGCTGTCTTGAGTGGCCCGCGATTATTTTCTTCATTAACTAATTGAATATGAATTTCTGGATCCTGGTGGTGCAAACCAACGTTTACCGGCATCTGTCCGTGCTGGAGTGCTCCTACCAATGCAACTCCTTCCAGACCACCAGCAGCTCCTAATGAATGACCAACCATCCCTTTAATCGAACTAGTTTTAAGATGATCGTTATCAGCAAACAATTTTTCAATTGCTCCTGCCTCAGAGACATCATTGGCATGTGTAGCGGTTCCATGTGCATTGACATAATCAAGCTCGGTCAAATCAATGTGCCCCTCAGCTAATGCCTGGCGCATCGCACTAATTGCCCCACGCCCATCTGGTTCTGGAGCAGTTAGGTGGTAAGCATCACTAGTCGTGCCGTATCCAACTAGTTCCGCTAAAATTTTAGCACCCCGGGCTTTGGCATGTTCATAGTCTTCTAATACTAAGGTTCCGGCACCTTCCCCCATCACAAATCCGTTTCGATCCTCATCAAACGGCAACGAAGCCTGCTCGGGATCCGTCTGAGTCGACAACGCTGTCAATGCCGCAAATCCAGCAATTCCCATCGTAGTAACTGCAGCTTCCGTCCCACCAGTAATCATAACTTTGGCACGACCGGCCTTAATATAATCAAAGGCATCTCCAATGGCATTGGTTCCAGAAGCACAGGCATTAACAATCGTCTGTGACGTATTTCGAGCATCAAAATACATAGAGATATTTCCAGCAGCCATGTTAGAAATTGATTTTGGAACAAAGAGCGGGGAAACTCGTTTGGGTCCCTTTAAATAAGCCTTCTTAGTCTGTTCCTCAATCGTCTGAATGCCACCAATTCCAGTACCGTAAATTACTCCTAAATCCTCTGGTTGATAGTTTTCATTAGCATGTAAACCTGCTTGTTCCATCGCTTCAACCGCTGAATAGAGTCCGTACTGTGCATAAGCATCTAGGCGCTTATAATCTCTTTTGGAAAGTCGTTTCCCCGGATCAAAGTCCTTGACCTCGCAAGCTAGAGTGATGCCGGTTGAGGCAGCATCAAACTTGGTGATGGGAGCCACCCCGGATTTAGACGCTAAGATGTTATCAATAAAATCAGCTGCTGTATTACCCACAGGAGAAACTGCTCCGATTCCTGTTACTACCACTCGATTACTCAATACTTCCTCCTTAATAATCCTTACATCGTCAATCCGCCGTCAACAGTAATTACTTGCCCGGTCACATAAGGATTGTCGAGTAAAAATGCCACTGTCATTGCAATTTCAGTCGGGTCACCGAATCTTTGTAGTGGGATTCGACTTTCCCATTGTTGTTTGATTTTATCACTTAATTTATCAGTCATGGCAGTTTTTACCATTCCAGGAGCAACTGCATTGCAGCGAACCCCGCGCAAAGCTCCCTCTTGTGCGGTAGTCTTCGTTAGGCCAACAATCCCAGCTTTACTAGCAGCGTAATTCGCTTGTCCTAAATTCCCGTGTAAACCAGCAATACTGGACATGTTGACGATAGCCCCTTGGCGTTGCTTCTGCATCAACTTTAAAGCTACCTTTGTCATATTAAAAGTTCCCAGCAAGTTCGTTGCCAAAACACTCTTAAAACTGGCTTCACTCATTCGTGTTAACAACTTATCCTGCGTTTGTCCCGCGTTATTAACTAACCCATCTAGGCGACCAAATTGCTCAACAATCTGAGCCACCATCTGCTGTGCGTCCGCCTCAACAGCAACATCACCGGACACTACTAGCACAGGAACTTCAAATTGACGCATTAAAGCAGCTT
This sequence comes from Fructilactobacillus florum 8D, assembly GCF_000512295.1. Taxonomy (NCBI): domain Bacteria; kingdom Bacillati; phylum Bacillota; class Bacilli; order Lactobacillales; family Lactobacillaceae; genus Fructilactobacillus; species Fructilactobacillus florum. The sequence goes on along the minus strand of NZ_ALXG01000030.1, from coordinate 14,117 downwards.
GTTCTGGTTCACTCAGCTGCCGGTGCGAGTTAACTACCACTTGATTTTGCGGATTGGCTGCCAAAAACTGAGCGGTCGCCAGCCCGATCCCCTTAGTGGCTCCCGTTATTAAAATTACGCGTTTTTCTGCCATGTTTTATTCACTCCTGACTTGTAAAGCAGCTTGAACCTGCTGCAAGGTTTCCACCGTATCCACGTGATAAGTAACTAGGTTCGGCACCGTTTGCTTAGCAAACTTGCTGAGGGTGGTTCCCGGTCCAAGCTCTACCACTGTATCCACGTGATAATTTTGTACTAATTGCAGCAAGTTTTGCTGGAAATGAGTTGGCTTAACTAGTTGGTTAGCCAGCGTCGTTGGCAACTGTTCCACCGTAAAGGGCCGGTTCGTTGTATTGCTAATCACTGGAAAAGCCGGCGCTGCGAACCGTTCCGCTTGGAGACGTTTAAAAAGTGCTTTGCTGGCTGATTCCATCAGTGGCGTATGGGAGGCCACGGCAACTGCTAAGGGAACCACTCGTTTGGCTCCAGCAGCAAGTAACTGGGGTTGAATGGCCGTGACAGCTTCACTTGTCCCACCAATTACCGTTTGTCGTGCCGTATTATAATTTGCGGGGTAAACCCCCGCATAATCCTCACATAATTCTGTAACTCGCTGAGGGTTCAGTTTTAACACCGCTGCCAGCTTCCCCGGATGCTGTTTGCCTGCAGTTGCCATATATTGCGAACGATCTCGTACCAACCGTAACGCTGCCGCAAAATCTAATGCTCCACTGGCAACTAGCGCACTGTACTCCCCCAAACTCAAGCCGACTGCTGCTGCTGGAGCAGGGAGTTGGGTAGTTAACTGCCGATAAATTGCATAGCTCATTGCTAAAATTACCACTTGAACTTGTGCTGGATCATCCCAGACCGTGGGCTCGGTTAAATCAACCTGCAAAGCGTTCGCTGCTTCGTCAATTGTTGCTCGATAAGTAGCATTAGTCCGATATAAGTCCATTCCCATCTGGGCAAACTGACTTCCTTGCCCACTAAATAAATAAGCTAGTTTCATTTGTAAGTTCTCCGACGTTAGTCTTTGGAATTGATTTTTTGTTGTACAAAATCTACCAATTGTTGCACCGTTTCAATCCCCTCGTCACTATCAATTTCAATATCATACTCATCCTCTAACGCATCCACAATTTCAAAGATGTCCAAACTGTCTAAATTCAGACCATCCTTTAAACTAGTGGTTAATTGAATGTCATCAACATTGAGATCGTCAGTTTGATTAGCGACAATTTCTTGAATCTTAGTTAAAATTTCTGCTTGCTGGTCTGCCATGGTAAAAATCTCCTTTGAAAAGTTAATATCATCTTAGTATCGTAAAATAATCGTTCCGACGGTTAATCCCCCACCAAAACCACTCAGTACCAAAAGGTCTCCTCGCTTAAGGCACTGCTGTTCGACTAAATCATTGAGTACCAATGGTTCACTGGCAGCAGCGGTATTTCCATATTCAGCGATATTTTGGGGGAACCGCTCGGATGGAACATCTAATTGCTTAGCAATGCGATCAATGATTCGCGCATTGGCCTGATGCAGAACAAAATATTTAATCTGGTCGGTGGTTAAGTTAGCCTTGATCAGCGCCCGCCGAATTGAAGCTGGAACTTGTTGTTTTGCAAAATTGTAAACCCGGTGCCCATCCATCTGAAATGCGGGCTGTGCCGGAACCTTTTCGGCGCTAAATGGGGAACAAACCCCAAACTGCCCCGCAGTAATAGCTTGACTGTCTTCTCCAAACGTCTGTAGATCAGTTGCGAGCATCCGCGATTCGGAAGCATCATTAGCAACCAACATCCCACTTGCACCATCACCAAAGAGCACCGCCGTACTACGATCATGCCAATCCAACAGTTTAGACAATTGTTCGCTGCCAATGATTAGCCCCATCCCATGAGGGGTCTGTTGCAGCAATCGGTGCAAAGTTACGGTTCCATACACAAATCCAGCACAAGCCGCATTAATATCAAATGCCACCGCCCGCTTCGCTCCCAGCCGCCCCTGTACCTGAGCGGCAGTGGCAGGAGTTTGATAATCAGGAGACATAGTAGCTACAATAATAAAGTCCAAATCAGTTGCAGCAACCCCAGCCTTATCTAACAGTTGATTGGCAACTGCCGTACACAAGTTGGTATTTTGCAATCCACTTGCGACGTGGCGACGACGAATCCCTGTTCGTCGCCTGATCCAATCATCAGAAGTGTCAAGAATTTCAGCCAAATCGTCATTGGTAACTACTTTTTCAGGAACTTGTTTGGCAACTGCTTTAATTTTAAAACTGTCCATAATTATTTATTCTCGTTCTTTTTCGTCCACAATAAAGGTTAACTTGGTTTCGCAGGCTTTTTCATCGCCAACCCATGCTTCACAAGCCACTAGACCAGCGTGGTCTCGTACTTTTTCCATTTTAATCTTAAAGGTTATAACATCGCCTGGTTCAACCATCCGACGAAATTTTGCGTTTTTTATGCTCCCTAGATAAGCCGTCTTATGTTCAAAGGCTGGCGAACTCAAGATTAGAATCGAAGCAACTTGTGCCATTGATTCAATGATTAAAACCCCTGGCATCACTGGATTTCCAGGAAAATGTCCCTGAAAATACTGTTCATTAATCGTAACATTTTTAGTAGCCACGATTGATTCATCAGGAACCATCTCATCAACCCGATCAATAAATAGAATCGGATACCGATTTGGAATTAAATCCATAATTTCCCTTGCATTCATTACAGCCATTAGACTACTCCTTTGTGGTTAGTTAACTTCGAGAACTGCTTTCCATTCTCAAGAAAACCACTACCAATTTCAATCTCAGGTACTATTTTATAACCGCATAATCATTGAAAAGCTTGTTCTAGTAGTGATTCAAACCTCTTTGAGTAGCGGTTACAAATTAAATGATGAGTAACCTAACCGCCCTCTCATATAAAAAGAAGTAACAAAAAAGTTACTTCTTTTACCTAAGATTACTATTTTAATTTCACAATTGGGCAAGCAAGTAGCTTTGGGGAAAATAATTCACCGTGAGCCTGTCTCTTTAACTGTAATAATAAACGTAATTGAGCCAGTTGTTGTTCCCGTAACTGCCAGCTTGTAAAAGCAGCATGTTGTTTTTGGGTGAGTGCTTTTAATTTCATAACTCCTCCTCAATAATTAAAGATGGGCAAAAATTAAACCTATCAACATTGTAATATAAAGTCACTAACTAATCACTAGTAGAATTAAAATAAGTGTGCGAACGATTGGGTCTAGGTATGTTAGAATATTAACTGTGATAAATTTTTCGAATGGAAAGGATTAACATTTATATGGATAATCAGTCAGATAGTGCCAACGAAGCTCAAAAAAACCCTAGTTTTACAACTTGGGGTAAAATTATTAATGTCTTTTTGCGAACGTTGATGTCATTTGTTGGAATTGCAATTCTATCAACGGGGGCCGCACTTTTAAAGTCATCCCCTATTTTAGGACTCGATCCCTTCACGGCCGTCAATATTGGGATTGCTGCTAAACTTCATACTAGTTTAGGAGTTTATCAATTAATCGCTAACTTGATTATTTTCGTCTTTGTGGTGCTGTTAAATCGGAAAATGATTGGGATTGGAACCATTATGAATATGGTTTTAGTTGGTTTTGAAATTCAATGGTTCTCTTCGCTATACCACCAACTGTTGCCCGGCAAGGCAACCGCTCTCATCCTAATTGCTAACTTAATCATCGGATTACTTCTCTTTACCGCCGGAAGCTCGCTTTACATGGCACCGTCACTTGGGGTTGCCCCTTACGACGCAATTGCACCAATTGCTTCAAGTCGACTTCACTGTCAATATAAAACGGCTCGGGTTGTCCAAGACATCTGTTTCTTAACAGCAGCCGTGTTAGTTCATGGTCCAGTGGGGTTCGCTTCAATTGTGGTTGCCTTCTTTGCCGGTCCTCTGATTTCATTTTGGAATCGAACCGTTAGTACCCCCGTCTTGGGTTATATCAATGACTTTAGTGGTAATCCAACCGCTAAGAATTTGGCTCAAGGAGTTCGCCAGGTTACTCGCTCCGGTTACAAATCACTTTCAAACGCTTACAATTCCACCCTTGATTTTCAAATGCACCTCGCTGGTTATACTAATAAAGAACTAGCAACGAAGATTCAAGATACCCAATATCAAATGCAAGAATCTCAACGCAAGTACAATAGTTACCGAACAGAATATCGGATGTTGATTGCGGAAATGGTCAAACGTGACAAACGTGGGCAATTACCAAATTCCAACAATGATTCAGACACAAATGAATCCCCAAAATCTTAAATAATTAAAAGCTGCTGATCCATTTAGGATCAACAGCTTTTTAATTATGATTGTGAATTAGTCATTTTCATTGGATCAACCCAACGGTCAAATTCAGCCGAACTAACCAAACCAGACGCTAAAACTACGGTTCGTAAATCCTGATCTTCATCCAGGGCTTGTTGCGCTAGACGTGCCGCTTGATGGTACCCAATATGTGGTGCTAATGCAGTCACCGTCATCAAAGACCGATCAACTAACTGAGTCATCCGTTCCTGATTAACCGTAATTCCAGCCACTAACTTTGTGGTGAAATTTGGTAGTAATTCGGAAATTAAATTAACCGACTCTAAAAAGGTAGCAATTAGTACCGGTTTATATACATTTAGCTCAAAATTGCCTTGACTATTGGCCACGGTCATCGTCGTCTGATTTCCCATTACCCGCGTAGCTGCCATGGTCATGGCCTCTGCCTGTGTTGGATTAACCTTTCCTGGCATAATTGAAGACCCTGGTTCATTAGCAGGAATCCGCAACTCACCGTATCCCGCCCGTGGACCGCTTGCTAAAAATCGGATGTCATTTGCAATTTTCATCAAATCACTTGCTAAGGCACTAACCGCCCCGTGCACCGTTACAAGGGCGGTATGACTGGTTAATCCACCAAATTGATTCATGGTTTGTAGTGGTAGCCCCGTCTGTTTTTGCAACTCTGACACGATCTCGGCGGTGAAAGCCGGTGGCGTATTCAAGCCCGTCCCAACTGCCGTTCCCCCAATTGGAACCTGTTGTAGAGCCGGCATAGTTTGACGCAGAGCCTCTAGATCCTGCTCTACGATCGTCCGCCACCCCGAAACTTCTTGGCCAAAGGTCATTGGCGTAGCATCCTGCAAATGGGTACGCCCGATTTTAACCGTTTGCCGATACTTATTTTCAAGCCTTTGAAAGGTCTTAATCAGTTCGGTTAACCGTTCCAGCAGCGGGGGCAGTGCTTGTAGTGCTGCAATATTCATCGCCGTAGGAAACGTATCATTAGAGCTTTGTGATTGATTAACATCATCATTGGGCTGTAATGCCACGGGGTGGGATTGGTGGTTTGAAAGATAACAAATCACCTCGTTCACGTTCATATTAGTCTGTGTTCCTGAACCCGTTTGATAGACTCGGAGGGGAAAGTGTTGCCGCAAGTCAGCATCTGACAGCTCCAGTAATTGTGAAACTGCCACCACAATCGCTGTTTTTTTTGCAAGTGGCAATTTTTTCTGCCGCGCATTCACAATTGCAGCACACTGTTTGATGGTTAGCAATGCCCGGATCACTGCTAATGGCATCATTGGACCGGCCACAAAGTTTTGGCGACTCCGTTCGGTTTGTGGTCCCCACCAGGCGGTCTGTGGAATCCGCACTTTTCCTAATGTGTCAGTTTCTTCTCGATATTTTGACATTTTACTGGTGCCTTTCTATTCTGCCGTTTTAATCTTTAGTTGATAAGTTTAGCTTAGTGACAGCCGGCTGCGTTTGGACTACCTGCCGTCCGTTATGAAACGACCCTAATAAGGGAGCTCGCTGATTCAGGACAGTGTAAAAATCAGGTGCCGCAAAAATCAGAAAACTAGCTGGTTTGCCAACCTCAATGCCATAATGATCTTCGATCTGTAATGTTTTAGCGGCATTGTTCGTAATCAATCGATACGCTTGTTGTAACTGGCGATGACCCATCAATCCGCTAGCTAACACCCCGACATATAAGCTGTCAAGGAGATTTCCGTTTCCCATCGGGTACCATGGGTCTTGAAGATCATCTTCTCCAAACGAAACGTTAACCTGCTGCTGTAATAATTCTTTTACCCGAGTTAATCCGCGACGTTTAGGATAGGTATCAAACCGCCCACCTAAATGCATATTCACTAGGGGGTTCGCAACGAAATTAATCCGAGAAAGGCGCAATAAACGCATTAACTTATAGGCGTAGGCATCGTTAACTGCTGCCAACGAAACCGTATGACTAGCAGTTACCCGCTGTTGAAGTCCCGTTTCATAAGCAAGCGTTGCTAAAATTTCCAGATTTCGCGACTGTGGATCATCAATCTCATCACAGTGAACATCAACTAACCGGTTATTTTTTTCGGCTAAATCAACTAAAAACTCTAACGATTTTCTTCCGTAAACTTGGTTAAACTCATAATGCGGAATTCCACCAACCGCATCAACACCTAGCTCCACTGCCGTTTTCATTAGTGCTTTCCCATTTGGATACGACAAAATTCCTTCTTGCGGAAAGGCTACTAATTGCAATTCCATAAAATCGGCTACTTCATCTCGAACCTCTAACAACGCCTGTAAGGCCGTCAGTTGAGGATCAGTAGTGTCAACATGACTTCTTACAAATTGAATTCCATGTTCGGCTTGTAGTTTTAAAGCGGCCAATGCTCGTTGTTTAACATCCTGCTTAGTAAGAGTTTGTTTTCGTTTTGACCAGATCCGAATCCCATCAAATAAAGTTCCAGATTCATTAAACTCTGGCTCACCGGCAGTTAGTGCCGTGTCTAAGTGGACGTGCGAATCAACAAACGGCGGTAACATTAGTTTTTGCCATCCATCAATGATTTTAGTTGCTGTGGGGGCTTCTAAATGGGGTGCCAGCGCCGTAATTTTACCATCCTTGATTAGCACATCTTGGGGAGCTTCTCGGTCTTCAATCTGAATTTGTCTAATCAACAACATTCTTAATTTCTCCTTTTAATAAAAGATCCGCATTTACATAATAAATGCGGACCATCTAGCTATGCTAATCCGACCCGCCGAAAGATTTCATCGACGTGGCGCAAATGATAATGGTAATCAAAAGCATCATCAATTTCAGCCGGACTTAACAATGCTTTAATGCGTTCATTGTCACTAACCAAAGTTTTAAATTGGCAATGTTGCTCCCAAGCTTGGGCGGTCAAGGGCTGAATTAAATCATAAGCTGCTTCACGACTCATGCCTTTATCAATCAGTTTCAATAAAACTCGCTGACTATAAATCAACCCATAGGTTACCTTCAAATTAGCCCGCATTTGCTCTGGAAAAACGTCCAGTTCAGTTAGAATCCGATTAAACCGATGTAACATATAATCAACCAGCGTCGTACTCTCTGGTAGTATAATCCGCTCTGCTGAAGAATGCGAAATGTCGCGTTCATGCCACAAAGTAACGTTTTCATACGCAGGTACGATCAAACCGCGCACCGTCCGCGCCAATCCACAAATATTCTCTGAACCAATCGGATTGCGTTTGTGGGGCATCGCTGACGATCCCTTTTGTCCAGGATTGAAGTGTTCCTCAACTTCATGAATTTCTGAGCGCTGTAAACTACGAATTTCAGTGGCAAAATTCTCTAGGCTAGTCGCAATTAGCGCCAACGTAGCTAAGTATTCCGCATGTAAATCTCGGGGAAGCACCTGACTAGTAATTTCTTGAGCTCGCAAGTCTAGTTTGTCACAAACATAGCGTTCCACGCTCGGATCGATATTTGCAAACGTCCCAACTGCTCCAGAAATTTTACCAGCTTCAACCCCACGGGCAGCATGTTGGAACCGCTCAATATCACGTTTAAGTTCAGAATACCACCGTGCTAATTTCAACCCAAACGTCGTGGGTTCGGCTTGCACTCCATGCGTTCTCCCCATCATTACGGTATCTTTATAGCGACCTGCTTGGCGTTTAATGGTCGACAACAGCTGGTCTAAATCGTCTTGGAGCACCACGTTGGCCTGCTGAAGTCGCAAGCCTTGAGCCGTGTCTACTACATCTGTACTAGTAACCCCATAATGAATCCAACGTTTTTCCGGACCCAAACTTTCGGACACATCCCGAGTAAATGCAACCACATCATGATGAGTCACCGCCTCGATTCGATCGATTTCCTTGGTATCAAAGCGAGCCTTCTCCTGAATTGCTGCTAGATCAGCATCCGGGATGACACCTAATCGATTCCAAGCTTCATCAATCGCAATTTCAACCGTTAACCACGTTTGGTATTGATTTTGTTTACTCCAAATCTGAGCCATTGGAGCACGCGTATATCGTTCAAGCATTATTTTTTCCTCCATCATTAACTACGCTTAGTTTACATATTGTTCGGTTTTCTTGTCAATCAATCTCATTGATAAACTGGGGTAGTTTACTATCGGAAAAAACACGAACTTTTTAATAATGTAATTTTTTTAAGTTCTTGATTTAGTAATTTAAGCTTGTTAAAATGGCTACTGGTAGAATAATTAATGAGGTGTTTATATGTCAGTAACAGTAGTAGTTGGAAGTCAATGGGGCGACGAAGGCAAAGGAAAAATTGTCGACTACCTCAGTCAAACAGCCGATGTCATTGCCAGATATCAAGGTGGTGACAATGCTGGTCACACGATTGTTTTTAACAACCATAAGTTTAGCTTGCAGTTGTTGCCGTCGGGGATTTTTTATTCTGATAAACTGGCTGTCATTGGTAACGGTGTGGTTTTAAATCCGGTCGCCCTTTTTTCAGAACTTAACTACCTACATGAAAATGGTGTCACGACAGATAACCTGCGGATTTCAAGTCGAGCCGAAGTCATCATGCCCTACCATCTGGTCCTCGATCAATTAAGTGAACAAAACCGCGCCCACAAGATTGGCACTACTAAAAAAGGTATCGGACCGGCCTATATGGATAAAATCGCACGAACCGGGATTCGAGTAGCTGACCTGATTGATCCGGAAAGTTTCAAACCGTTACTTAAGGAAAATCTAAACCAAAAAAATCAATTATTAATCAAACTCTATGGGGTTGACCCTCTTGATTTTGACTCAATTTATGAAAAATACCAGCTGTTAGGAGAACGGCTCCGTCCGTTTGTTACTGACACAGCCGAATTATTGCATCATTATCTGGACAAAAACATCCTATTTGAAGGTGCGCAAGGCATCATGTTAGACATTGACCAAGGGACATACCCCTATGTCACCTCGTCTAATCCAGTCGCCGGCGGAGCAGCTGTCGGTGGTGGAATTGGTCCTACTGAGATCAAGAAAGTCGTCGGAGTCTGCAAGGCCTACACTTCTCGAGTTGGGGAAGGTCCATTTCCAACTGAATTAGTCAACGAAATTGGGGATCTGATTCGAGATACTGCCCACGAATATGGAACGGTTACCCACCGTCCTCGACGAATCGGTTGGTTGGATACCGTTGCCCTCCGGCATGCCGCCCGGGTTTCTGGACTAACTAGCCTTGCCGTCAACTGTGTCGACGTTTTAGATCAGTTGCCAACCATCAAAATCTGTACGGGCTACCGTTTAAATGGGGAGCTAATTGATTATTATCCAGCTAGTTTAAACGAACTGGATCGCTGTGAGCCTGTTTATCAAACCTTGCCCGGTTGGCTGTCAGATACAACTGCCTGCACTACGTTTGCAGAACTGCCTAAAAACGCCCAAAATTATCTTAAAACCATCGAAAATTTGGTTGAAGTTCCAATTGAATGGTACTCGGTTGGTCCCGATCGAACACAAACCCATCGTCGTTAATTAAGCAAAGTCACTTGCAGTCTTCTGTTAGTGGCTTTTTTAGTTACAAAAAATCCTGCTTGCCTCCAAGCAGGATCATTTGATTTCATTGAGTGCTAAGCTGCCAACATATGCCGTATCAATCCCTAAAAAATGGATTGCAAAGCAGTGCTGCTTATAAGTAGCAGCTTCCATGCGCGGAACCGTAACTGCTACTGACCGTGGACCAGCTGAAAACAAGCCCAGTCCCTGCTGCTTGATCACCGCTTCCTTCACTGTCCAGAGCCGCAACAGTTCAACTGTCTGTCGCGTTGGAGTAAGACTCCGTAAATAACTCAATTCTGCAGCTGTAAACGCACGTTGATATTTTGATAAAGTCATCGACCGCTGTTTCTCAACATCAATCCCAATCTCAACGTCAGCAATGGCCGCCACCACTAGTTGATTGGAATGGGAAATATTAAAATATTCTGGTCGGTGGCTAAAGAATGGTTTTCCAGCTGGACCGATTTCAAATTCCGGGTTAGTCAAAAATTGCTGCTCGGGAAGCCCGAGCAGCTCAGCTAACAATATTTTGCCCACGACCGTTTGTTGGCGCTTGGGTTGCTTAATAATTCCCAGTTGCTGATAATATGACTGATATCGAACATCTGACAACCATCCGCTGCGATATTTAAACAAGCCATCAGCTCCTGTATTACTTACTTTTCGTCAAGTTTATTGGCAACATAAGTTACTAAGTCTTGAACGGTTTCCATTCCTTCATCGCCATCAATTTCAATGTCGTATTTGTCTTCTAACGCATCCACAATTTCAAAAATATCAAGACTGTCAAGTTCCAAGTTATCTTTAAAATTAGCGTCTAACGTAATTTTGTCAGCATCAAGGTCCGTTTGATCAACTACGATATCTTTAATTTCTTGTAAAATCTGGTTTTGGTCTGCTTTTTCAGCCATATTATTCACTCCATTTTTAAAAATAATTAACAATGATAGGTTTATTTTATCACATTCTCCTACAGTTACCAAAAATATTCGAGCTATTCGAGCAAAACCAAAAGTACCTCTGACTATCACTTCATTATTTAATCCCCTAAGCGACTTAAAGAATTATTCCTTTTTGCTCCGAAAAAAGAAACCAATTACATACTAAAGTAGCTTCATTACAATCATCATTTTCACATTAAACTAAAACTAGGAGACCAGTCTCCGATTGAATCTCGAAAACTCATCTCCTAGAAAAATATTCTCATGTTTATTTTTAAGTGCCTAATCAATGGCAACTACTTTTTAGCTACTAGTTCTTCCACTGATCAATCGTATCACCGAAGCCATCGGGATTACCATTCCACTGAAAATTACCATACCAAATGGTTCGTTGATCTAGATCTAGACTATTAATCAAGCGCATGTCAGCCGCTTCAATTTCAAAATCATATAAATCTGCATTTTCTTGAATGTACTGTTCGTGCGTTGACTTGGGAATTGTAATTACTCCGCGCTGTAACTCCCATCGTAAAATGAGTTGAGCCGGCGTTTTTTGGTACTTAGTTGCCAACCGTTTAATTTGTGGGTTATGCAATGTTTCACCGTGTCCCAACGGCGACCAAGCTTCCAAAATAATCTGATTTTCATCACAATAATTTTTAATATCCGTTTCTTGCTCCAGCGGATTAAACTCCATTTGGTTCAACACTGGTTTGATCGAAGTATGCTCCAACAAATCACGCAATCGTTCAATATCAAAGTTAGAAACTCCAATCGCCCGAGTTTTTCCATCACGATACAACTGTTCCAATGCTCGCCATGTATCCAAGTATTTTCCAGTTACTGGCCAATGAATGATGACCAAATCTACATAATCTGTTTGCAGTCGTTGTAATTGATCGTCGAAGGCGTCCAAGGTGCTTTGATAACCAGCATCTCCATTAAAAATCTTAGTTGTTAAGAAGACATCTGAACGTTGTAAATGATTAGCTTCCAGTCCTTGTTTCAGACCAGTTCCAACCCCCGCTTCATTACCGTACTGCTTAGCAGTATCAATGGCTCGATAACCATGTTTTAAAGCCCATTGAACAGATTGTGAAGCAGTTTGATTATCACTTTTCCAAACTCCTAGTCCTAACTGGGGCATTTTAACACCGTTATTTAAAGTCACCGTTGAAGTTAAACTCAAATTCATAATATACACCTCCGATTCTAGTATACGGCTCATTGAAACTGATTTCATGCTTTTTGTTTTCGGATTAGAACTCGGAGTGAAACTTGACGCGTCCCCACGTTAATCGCAGTTAGCATGTACTGAAATAACATCATTAGCCAAGAAAACGCTAATAGTGACGCAACAATTTCATAAGCCGTTAACGAAAAATAATGAATCCCGGCAAATAACCAACTACTGATGACTAATAGTACCCCCATCAAATCAGAAAGCCGCAAAAAACTGGCTGAAATTCCCGGCCAAAGCCAGCGGATTCCGATAATTAAAACAATAATGTCTAACGCCATCAACCACGCAAACTGATCATGCCAAAAATGTTGCCAAGGAATATGACGATTATTTGGCAACAAGCCCACCACTAGGGCACTAATCGCCATAACGGTCAATAAAATTCGTAGGCAAATGGTGGGCAACCACGGTCTTTGAAGGGGTTGTAGTGAGACAAACAAGTAGTCAACCAACGCCAAAAATAAAAAAGCAGCAAGAATAAATGTCAAACTAAACTGCCAACTATCGACCGCTCGATTAGTTCCTAGAAAACTAATATTGTGACGCCACCACTGACGATTTCCATTTGAAACCATTGAAATCAACAGCCCCCCAATGATGGTAATCCCCAACATGCCGACCAGCATATTAGGGGTTAGATTGGCGGCGATCATATTCATAATGGTATTAATGCCCAATTGAAACAGTAAAAAAATCAACGTGGCGGTAAAAATCCCAAATGAAACTCCGTAAAAAACCCGCGTTAAAACCCAAAAAAGTCCTAGCAAGCAAATTAACAAGACAGCAGCACAGGAAATAATCAACGTGGGAAAATTTCGCCAATAAACGTTGTGATAGACGAGGTGCTGTGCTGTCTTCCGTGTTTTTATCAAACAAATTGTAAAAAGCAGCATTCCCATCAACAATCCCAATGTAATTGTCAATGACGCAATTGAGTTCGTACCCGTCAGAGAGATTGTAGTAACCCGTTGCCAGCGGAAATACCCCCAAAAAACCACCCCAGCTAATATGGTCATTAAGACATTCCACCATGTTGAAATTTCCGTATCAGGATTAGATTTCATGGTTTTTCTAAGCATGATTCCATTATGATCGATATTACCTTGGAGTTGATCATTCTGATTCAATTGTAATTTTTTCGCTAATTCCGTGGAAATTTCAATTTTATCCATCGACTTATTCATACACACCCTCAACTTTGATTTATCTTAAGTTTCCCAGTAACTCGGTAGGTCAAGCTTTTCTAAGTCTACCGCAGGAGTGCTTCCACCGTCTATTATTTTCACAATTAGAGCTAACAAAAAAGGTTCCCACTGTTATCAGTGAGAGCCTTTTTATTATTATCGTTAGCTTAGCCGACCAAAGAAAACTTGACCAGGAAAATAAGCCATTAAATCATTGTAAATCACGCCTCGATTTTGGGCATCCAACATCCGCCCATTACCCAGATAAAATCCTGAATGGTAAACTCCGCTTCCATTTTGGAAAAATACCAAATCACCAGTTTGGGCTTGCTGTTGCGAAATTCGTTGTGAAGCAGCCAACTGTCCGGCAGCTGTTCGTGGAACCGTTTTTCCTGCCTGTTGGTAAGCATAATAAATCAAACCAGAACAGTCAAAACCACTTGCTGGGCTGCTACCACCCCACGCATAGGAGTTCCCGGCCTGTGCACTAGCAACTCGTAAAGCCGTTTGGGCAGTATTACTATTATTTGATTGCTGCACTGCATAACTACTATTTAATTGAGCAATCCAGCGATCCTGACCAGCATAATTAGTGTAATGCAACCACGTATAACCGTCAGCTGCTCTAGTCTTATCATAAGAAATCGTATCGCCAACATTTAACTGTCCCGTAATCGACGCACTGGTAGTAGCATCATTGCGAACATTTTGTGGGCTGGACACTGTATAAGAACCACTCTGGTTGTTAGTTGCTTCCGGATTAGCAACTGAGGTCCCACTAGTTCCTCCAATTTTGGCCACCCAGCGATCTTGACCAGCATAGTTAGTGTAATGCAACCACGTATAGCCATCAGCA
>NZ_ALXG01000029.1:0-46784 GCF_000512295.1 Fructilactobacillus florum 8D | reverse complement strand
ACTTAATAGTCGAAAGGAGTTTTTAAATAAATAATTGTGTACCATTGCCCTACGAATGCTGTTATATCAATATTAAGAATCCCCAGAAGCGGCTCAAACTGCAATTGAATACCACGTTTCGTTAAGTAATCACGTCGATTGAATGTGATTTAGGTAAAAAAGCAAGTGGACAAGTACATATAAATTGAAAAATAATAATTTGGAGCTATTGGTAAATCTATGTTTTCGAAGGGGTGTAGTTCGTTATAATGGAGTTATTGTAGTAGCTAAAAAACACATTAACAGGAGACGAGGCTAATCAATGTTTAAAGAATTTAAAGCATTCATTTCAAGAGGCAATGTAATTGATATGGCAGTTGGGGTCATTGTTGGAGCGGCGTTTACCAATATTGTAACTTCATTGGTGAAAAACTTGTTAAACCCGTTCATCGGAATTTTCTTAGGGAAAGTTGATCTATCAACATTAGTTTTCCATGTAGGCGATACGACGTTTAGATATGGAGCTTTTCTCAATTCTTTACTAAATTTCTTTATTATTGCTTTTGTGGTCTTTCTATTAGTTAAGTTGTTAACTAAATTGCGACTTGAGCCGGCAAAGAAAACGCCTGCTCCTAGTACCACGGATAAATACTTACAAGAAATTGTTGAATTATTGCGACAAAGACATTAACACAAAAAGAACTGCTTAATCAGTTCTTTTTGTGTTTGTTAAAAATTTTGACAAATGAACCAGTGCTAGTTTGTAAATTAATGACCGGGGTAATCGGAGCACGGGTCAGCAAAGTGAGTGTATGCATGGCTCGGGTTGCCATGGTGTACACTATCCCTAATGAGTGGTGGTCTGGATAATTTTTCTTGGAAAGATCCCAACCAATAACAGCATCAAATTCCAAGCCCTTAGCAAGATAAATCGGAAGCACGATGACATCGTGAGCCAATGAGCGTTGGTCATCAGAAATCAAGTGGGCATCAAAGTGGCTACGTAATGTTTGCCAAACGGTGGCAGCTTGTTCTTGATTCTTGGTAATAACAGCTACCGAATCGGATTGATTTAAATCAGCGCTTACAACTTTTATTAGCCGCTTTTCTAGATCATTATAACTGGGTTCAATGTATATTTCTGGTAACGTTCCTGAGCGGTTGAATGGTTTAATCTGGTCTCCATCCGGCAAAAGCGAACTAGCAAATTTAGTAATGGGGGAAGTAGAACGGTACGCTCTTCGCAACTCAATGAGCCGCTCATGTTTAACCGGCAATGCTTGCTTTAATTCTTGTAATAATTGCTTTGCTGGTTCAACGTCTCTAAACAAAGCCTGCTCGCTGTCTCCAATCAAGTTAAACTTCGCATGTTGAAAAATCATTTTGAGATACATTAGTTCAGCTATTGCGTAGTCCTGTACTTCATCAATAAATAAGTATTTAATGCTTTGATTGCGATGGCTCCCTAAAAAACGATCCCGCAAGTATAGCAAGGGAGCAGCGTCTTCAAGATGGATTTGATGAAATTCAAGTCGTTCCTGAAAGTCATGAATGGTTTTATCCCAATCAAGCCGGGTCACATTATTTGGAATGGTGACGTGATGAAGAAAATCGATATATTGCGAAGCTGCGTCCCAAAAACGGTTGTTGTAAATCGCATCGTAGACGATTCGAAGTTCTCTTCTAGCAATTCTTAAAAGAAGGTATTCTTGTTCGGCTGCAAATGAGTCAAATTCCTCATGCTCCGTTTCGGCTAAAAGTTCATGATAATCTTCATCAGAAAGCGTATTTAAGATTTCTTCAGCCCAACTACTATGGGCATCTTGGCGACTGCGTCGTTGTAGCTTTTTGATAAGATGATTCTTCGTGGCTACGATTTTTTCACGAAAAGGAAGGTTGATTGGAAGCGCAGCATAGATTTTCGTAATAGTGCTACGAGTAAAGTAAACTTCCCCATGAAAATAAATGTCTAAAAACACCAGGTTTTGAGACGAACAGCGCTGCAGATAAGTTTCAATCGCTGTAATGAATTCGCGACTTCCCTTGAAAGTAGTAATTGCAGTTGGATGTTCGGCGGTTTCAAAACGATTGAAGATGGTTTGAACTTTAAAGCCATTTAATCTTCGCTGAAAGAATTCTGCAATGGTTACCTGACGCATGTTTTTTTCACCAAGACTGGGTAGTACTTCGCTGATGTAGTTTGAAAAGAGCCGGTTAGGGGAAAATAATAGGATTTGGTTGGCCGCAAGGGTCGTGCGACTATGATACAGTAAAAAAGCGATTCTTTGTAATAAGGCTGATGTTTTACCGGATCCGGCGACGCCCTGGACAACGAGAAGATCGCTTTTAGTATCGCGGATAATTGCGTTTTGTTCCCTTTGAATCGTAGCTACGATATTGCGTAAATTCTCGGAGCTCTGAGCACCTAATTCGGTTTGTAATAGTTCATCACCAACAGTTTCGTTGGTATCAAACATATTGAGTAAACGCCCATTTCGTATCTTAAATTGGCGTTTTTTAATTAATTCGACGGTTTGGTCTCCGGCAGGCGTTTGATAAGTAACGGTGCCTAAGGTTCCGTTGTAGTAAACGCTAGCGATGGGAGCGCGCCAGTCATGAATCAAAAACTGACCTTGATCATCAATCAACGAAGCCGTTCCGATATAAAGGGCTTCGGGGAGGCTAGTGGGACTATTTTTGATATCAATACGTCCAAAGTAGGGTGATTTTTCTAGAAGCTGATAGGTTTGAAGTTGATTTTTTACAATTTTTTCATCTTCAACGACCTTGTTAACTAAACTGCGTTGTTGCTGTAAATCAGCCTTGGTCTCAATTCGATCATCTGCTTCTAGATAGTTGACAGAGGTATTGATCCCATAGTTTTTTTGAACTCGTTGTAACTCCGTGGCGGCCGCTTTGACCTGTAATTTGACGGTTTTAATTTTAGCTTTTAATAATTTTGAAATGGTAGTAATGCGGTGTTGTTCTTGCTGTTCTTCTTTTTTGGCGTTACTAAGCATAGGGATGGAAACACCCTTTCTAAACAGTGGAATTAAAAATGGTAGAAAGCTAAGAAAATCCTTGTATTTATTATACCGAAAAACAACTTGAACGGCGCAAACAAGGGAGGCTAGTTTTGACAAATGAATTGAAACCAACTAAAATTAAAACATAATAGTAGCGACGTCAACAAACAGAGAAATCGAATTTGGTGAAATCGATGCGACGAAGTGAATTGGAATGGCTAACGACCTTACCGTTAGAGTGGCATTAAAGTGCAATTTAGGTGGTACCACGTGCAGGCGTCCTATTGATTATTTAATCATGGGCGCCTGTTTTGTTAGCAAAGGAGAAATTTTTAAAATGGAAAAGAAACCAGTGATGTTATCAGGCGATCGCCCAACAGGTAGAATGCATATTGGGCACTATGTTGGTTCACTTGCCAATCGAGTGAGGTTACAAAATGAAGGTAAATATCAACCGTACGTTATGATTGCTGACATGCAAGCCCTAACGGACAATGCGCGGGATCCGGAAAAAATCCGCAATAGCTTATTTCAAGTGGCCTTGGATTATCTGGCAGTTGGGATTGATCCAGCAAAGTCAACCATCTTTGTGCAGTCGCAAATTCCTGCTTTAAATGAGCTAACAATGATTTATATGAATTTAGTAACGGTAGCTCGGTTGGAAAGAAATCCCACGGTAAAGCATGAAATTCAGCAAAAGCGCTTTAATGAAAGTGTACCTGCCGGATTTTTGACTTATCCTGTGAGTCAAGCTGCCGATATCACTGCTTTCAAAGCCGCAGTGATTCCAGTTGGTGATGATCAAGAGCCGATGATAGAACAAACCCGCGAGCTCGTTCGTAGTTTTAATCATATCTATGATAGTAAGGTGTTGGTGGAGCCTACCGGATATTTCCCTCCACAGGGGCAGGGACGCATTCCTGGACTCGACGGCAATGCCAAGATGAGTAAGTCCTTAAATAATGCCATTTATTTAGCCGATGATGAGGATACGATTCAAAAAAAGGTTATGTCGATGTACACGGATCCAAACCATATCCACGTACAGGATCCAGGGCAAGTGGCTGGTAACACGGTTTTTACTTACCTGGATATTTTTGCTGATGATTCTTCGTATGTTGCGGAATTAAAAGCCCAGTATCAGCATGGTGGATTAGGTGATGTGAAAATCAAACGGTATCTTAACGAGGTTTTACAAGCAAAACTGGCTCCCATTCGAGAACGTAGGGCGGTCTTTGCTGCTGACCTGGAACAGGTTAGCAAGATTCTAGAGACCGGGAGTGCCGCCGCCAATGAGACAGCCGAAGCCACGCTCCAGCAAGTTCGGGATGCAATGGGAATTAATTATTTTCAATCCGCAGGTCGGCGCTAGGAGGATGTGATGGAGAACTTTGTCATTATCGACATTGGCTCTAATTCGGTGCGAATGGCGATTTACGAAATTGATCAAGAGGGCAATTATCAGGAAGTGAAACGGATGAAGAGCCCGGCTCGTCTATCGCAGGGAATGGGACGGAAAAACCGGCTCCAATCGGGTGCCATCCAGCGCACCATTAAGGCACTACATCAATTTCAAGCCTTTTATAGTAAGCTGCCAAATTTAACGGTTACGGCGATTGCAACGGCAGCGGTTCGTCAGGCGCAAAATCAGGATGATTTTCTCAAATTAGTTCGCGACCAAACCGGGATAAAGATTCGAGTGCTGACGGGGGCAGAAGAAGCTTATTTTGACTATGAAGGGGTAGCTGACCGAGTTAAAGTACATGACTTTGTTCTGATGGACATTGGCGGTGCTAGTGTCGAAATTGTGCATGTGCGCAAGCGGGAAGCCATTAACTATACCAGTATTCCTACTGGAGCAGTTAAAATCACCGAACAATTTCATTTAAAAGATCAGGTTTCTGGGGCTGATTGGCTGGCTGCACAGCAACACATTATCGAAATTTTTAGTAAAATTGGCTGGTTGGGACGTCCAGTTCATTACCCCATTGTGTTAATTGGTGGTGCTGCCCGGACGCTCGCTCGTATTAATCGACGCCAACAAGCTTTGACTCCGATAGATCTCATTCAGGATTATCAGTTGACGAGAAAACAGGTTGGTAAAACCATGTTAATGCTGCTCAGTGCTAACTATAAGGAGCGTAAAAAGATTCCGGGTTTGGAAAACGATCGCGCAGATGTGATTGTTGGCGGATTAGTTAATCTGACGGCTATCATGGATTTTATTGATTCAAAACGAGTGATTTTCTCAGATGGAGGTGTGCGAGAGGGTGTGATTAATGAACACCTCCGCCAGCGGTTACAAAGGGGAGTGAGCCATGACTGAATTACACGGATTTCATCGTAAATCGTACGAAGAACGGTTCCGAATGCTCGTGGCAGCAACAGACCTGAGTGCGAACGAACAGCAGGTGTTGCAAGCAAATTATCAACCGACGGAAGCACACCTGATCGAAAATTATTTGACTAGTTATGGGCTACCAGAAGGAATCGTTCCAAATGTGGTTGTTAATCAAAAGCACTATTTGGTTCCGATGGTGACAGAAGAGCCGTCCGTGATCGCAGCTGCTAGTAATGGGGCTGGAATGTTACGGCGTGGTGGTGGAATTACCGCAACTGCCGAAAGTCACGTCTTGACCGGAGAGGTATTGATTAAGGCCGATAATTTATTGGTGTTACAAAATTGGTTTGACGAACACCGTCAATTATTGTTACAGACGGCAGTGGACGCACATCCTTCGATCAAAAAATATGGGGGCGTTCGTGATTTGAAGTTCAACCCCATCGACGAAACGCATGCTTCGTTCGAGTTATTTGTTGACGTCGGCAATGCCATGGGAGCTAACTTGGTTAATTCGATGTTAGAAGCAATTGCTACTTTGGTAGAAACGGAATTGGATCACCGGGTCATCATGAGTATTTTATCTAACTTTGGGGACCACAACATTGTGATGGCAACTGGCATGGTACCTTTTTCCGCCCTCCAACGGGGCGCTCTTTCTGGAGAAGAGGTAGCTGCTCGGATTGAAGAGGCTGCCCACATTGCTAAAATCTATCCTAAACGAGCTGCTACTCACAATAAAGGAATTATGAACGGGATTGATGCGGTGGTGGTCGCGACCGGTAATGATTGGCGAGCCGTCGAAAGTAGTGCGCATTCCTATGCAGCCCGCAAAGGTAGTTACCAAGGACTTAGCAAATGGGAGGTAACCCCAACTGGACTTTCTGGGATGATCAAGTTACCAATTCCAACCGGAATCGTTGGTGGAGCAACCCACGTATTACCAATTAGTAAAGTTAATTATCATATTTTACAGCTTGATTCCGCCCTAGAAATGATGAATTTATTAGCTGGAATCGGCTTAGCGCAGAACTTAGCTGCCTTAAAGGCCTTAGTCACAGATGGAATCCAAAAGGGGCATATGCAACTGCAATTGAAGTCATTGGTTTTGACTGCGGGAGCAACTCCTGAAGAAATCCAACCGGTGCTTCAACAATTACAACGGTATCCTGCGGCGGAACAAAACCTTGCAACGGCTCAGGCGCTTCTTAATCAAGTACGTCAGAAAGGAGCACAGTAAATTTGGCAGATGAATTACAATTGAACTCGACCAGCCAAAGTCTCTTAAACCAGGTGGCTCATTATTTTCAAGGCGATGTACAGGTTCAATTTATTGGGACATTTAAGTCTGGGACGGTGCGACACGACCAAGCTCAGGTAATTCAAAATGGACAACAACTCTTGGTGCAAGTTAGTGATCTAACCGCACCTGATTTTGTGGTTACCCATGAACTATTACATCTTTTAATGACCTTACGTGGGTTTCCCAAAATCTATTTTCCGCTAACCACAGATGACCACCAGTTAGACAATCAACTACAGTATTTTGGGACGGAATTGTTTGATATCATTTTACACTTGGTAGTTTATCCAGAACAACGGCGGCACGGGTTGATCACTCCTGAGATTGAAGCTGCCTATGTCCGTGGAGTTCGTCAATTAATCACCCCAGAAATTGGCAAGCTGGATAACGAAATGATAAAACGATTGGTGGTAATTATTGATGCATTAGTCTTGTTGGGGCCAACGTTAGGAGACTATCGGTCGGTTTTTGAGCAAAATTTTCCGATGGCAACGGCGGCAGCTCAGCATCTTTATCAAAAAATCACAGCGAAACCAACTGATGAACCATTTCAAGTCCGTCGCAATGCAGTTAAATTATTTAAAGCTTTTGACGACCAAATGCGTACCTGGAAGCTGGCGGAGCTTCACTTAACCGATTTTGCAATGATTACTTCCGTTTTTTCAAAACGGCAGCTACAACTGCAAGTTAAACAAGTTTTTAAGCTATATCATTCCGAATTGAAAGACAAGGAGAGCGGCACTCGGGCGGTTGTTGGGTTTGCTCTGGCAGATGATCAAAATTCACTGGTGTTGGCAGGACCAAGCACACCGTCTGCTGGACGGCAGTTTATTCAAGAAAACTATGAAAAGACGGTTAGCGAGTTGTTTAACGAACTCAAACTTCCGTACCTGCTCCGATCATAGGAGAAAAATATGATACCTAGTGAATTACAAAGTAAATTTGAACAAGCCAACCACCTGGTTTTTTTAACTGGTGCGGGAATTTCGACACCTTCGGGGATCCCAGATTATCGCTCGAAGGGTGGTTTGTATGATCGAGGAGCAGCACAGCACCCCGCCGAATACTATTTGAGTCAGACCTGCTTGCAAACAGAGCCCGCCGTTTTTTATGATTTTGTCATGAAGAACATGTATTTTCCAAAGGCACGACCAAATGTGATTCATGAAAAACAAGCGGCCCTGACGCGAACGGGGCGAGCAGCAATTGTGACCCAAAACGTAGATGGTTTGTACCAACAAGCTGCAGCGACCAATTTAGCGGAGTTTCACGGTAATTTGTACCACATTTATTGTCAAAAATGTCAACAAACAGTGAGCTATGCTGCTTATGCGCATTCGATGTATCACCAGCAATGCGGTGGGATTTTACGTCCAGATATTGTTTTATATGGTGAAGGCATTGCACCGACCACCCTACAAACCAGTTTGACCGCCGTTCGCCAAGCCGATCTAATTGTGATTGTGGGGACTTCGATGCGGGTTTATCCTTTCTCCGGGTTATTAGACTACCGTAATCCAACTGCCCCGGTTGTCGCAATCAATCAGGAGCCCCTCCAGTTTGATTTTCCAGTTACCATGATCACCATGGCAGCCGAGCAGTTCTTTGCTGAATTAGCGGTTGATGACCATGATTAAAGTGGGATTGACCACCTGGACTGACCATCCATTTTTAAGCAGTGGGAAGAAGCAAAAAATTACGCTTTCTGAATACGCACGTGATTTTTCCTTGGTAGAAATCGATAGTTCTTTTTACCGCATCCCGCCGCAATCATGGGTCACCAAGTGGCAAACACAGGTGTCAGCAGATTTTCAATTTATTGTAAAGGCGAACTACGCTATGACAAAAACGCCCTTGCCACATGCTCCGCAACTGGAAGGGGCGGCACTAGCGAAATTGTTTACGGAATTGGAACAAGCAGTTTCTCCACTAGTAGCAGCTAATCAGCTACAAAGCTTATTGTTTCAATTTCCGCCTTCATTTACCTGCAACGTAACGAATGTTCAATATTTGCAAGCCATCAGAAAACGATTGCCACAGTGGCCAATTGCCGTGGAATTTCGACACGCTTCCTGGTTTGCAAACTCGGAACTAACTCACGATACGCTTTCATTTTTGGCAGGGTTGAACTACAGCAACGTGGTGGTGGATGAACCCCATGCTCACAATAATGGGGTGCCGTTGGTGCCGATTGTCACTAATCCGAAATTAGCCTTTGTCAGGCTCCACGGGCGCAACGAAGTGGCTTGGGCTGAGGGGACCAGGGAACGGTATCGATATCGGTATCAGCCGGCCGAACTTGCTCAATTAACCACGATAGTGCAACGCTTGGAACAGCAGGCAAGTCAAGTGGTAGTGATTTTTAATAATAATGCTGGCAAGGATGCGGCGCCGAATGCATTGGAATTAAAACGAAAGCTTCATCAAGAGCCAAATGGTGGTTCGTTAGAGCAACTAAACTTATTTTAGTTGCGTCGTTCGTGGGGGCTAAGGTTAGGAATTGAAGATACCGTGGAGTGGTTACAAAATTTAGATTCATCGATAAAAAAATCTACTGATTGACTAGTAAAGTTTTCAGCACCTAACTGGTTTTGAAATCGAAGTGCTAATCATTCGACGAAAATAGCTCATGAATAATCAAATTATTAGCTGTAAATTTGGTAAAATAAGTAACATATCCATGAAAAATGGATGCAAAAACTGATTTTATCAAACTACTCAAAACAAATTGAAAAGGAGCAGCGGCATGGCACAGGGAAAACCAACCTACTACATCACAACGCCAATCTATTACCCTTCAGGACGGCTTCACATTGGAAATTCTTATACGACGGTGGCTGCTGACGCCATTGCTCGATACCGGCGCCAAGCTGGTTATGATGTTTATTACTTAACGGGAACGGATGAACACGGCTTAAAAATTGAGCAAAAAGCTGACAAACTTGGCATTCAACCGCAGCAATATGTTGATCAAATGGCGACACAGATTAAAGATCTCTGGCAAGCGCTTGATATCACGAATGATGATTTCATTCGAACGACTGAACCACGGCATACCAAGGCCGTTCAAAAGATTTTTCAACAGCTACTTGATCAGGGAGATATTTATCTAGGTCAATATACGGGCTGGTATTCGGTTTCTGATGAAGAATACTTCACCGAATCACAATTAAGTGAGGTTTACCGTGATGAGAAAGGGCAAGTCGTTGGCGGGCTTGCACCAACAGGAAACGAAGTACAGTTAGTTAATGAGTCTTCTTATTTCTTCAAAATGAGTAAGTATGCGGAATGGTTGCTCGATTACTACCAAGCACACCCGGATTTCATTCAACCCGAATCGCGGATGAAAGAAATGATTAATAATTTTTTGAAACCGGGATTAGAGGATTTAGCAGTTTCACGAACCACTTTTGCTTGGGGGATTCCTGTCACATCTGATCCTAAACACGTGATTTATGTCTGGATCGATGCCCTTAGTAACTACATTACAGCATTAGGTTATGACAGCGATGATGACCATTTAATGAAGAAATATTGGCCGGCTAATTTACAATTGATTGGGAAGGAAATTGTTCGTTTCCACTGTATTTACTGGCCCATTATTTTGCATGCCTTGGGACTTCCCTTACCCCATGAAATCTATGCGCACGGTTGGATTACCATGAAAGACGGTAAAATGTCTAAATCTAAGGGGAATGCTGTTTATCCAGAGGATTTAATTGAAAATTACGGATTAGATGCGACCCGCTACTTTTTATTGAAGGTTGTTCCTTTTGGGAGTGATGGACTCTTTACCCCCGAAGATTTTGTTGATCGGTTGAACTATGATTTGGCGAATGATTTAGGGAATTTGTTGAATCGAACGGTCGCAATGATTAATAAATATGAAAATGGAATTGTCCCAAGCTATCACGATTTGGATTCCGCTCCTGAGCAGGAATTACAGGCAACCGCCGTCGCAGTTACCAAGCAATATCGGACTTTGATGGACCAAGCTCATTTATCAGAAGCACTTGGTGAAGTGTGGAAATTGGTGGGACAGACCAATAAATACATTGATCAGACGGAGCCTTGGAAGTTGGCAAAGACTGCAGCAGATCAAGAAAAACTGGCAGCGGTGATGGCACATTTGGCTGCTAGTTTACGACTGATTGCAATCCTAATTAGTCCCGCTATGCCAACGGCCGCCGCTGCAATCTATACCCAACTTGGATTAGCAAACGATGATCATTTTTCACTGGCAAAGGCAACCTTAGCTGATTTACCCGAAAATTCGACAGTTGTTACTAAAGGAAAGCCAATTTTTCCTCGGTTAGAGCGGCAGGTAGAAATTGATAAGATTAAAGGTAAAATGACTACCGCTGAAAAAAGTAAGGGACGAAGCGCGATGAAACAACGAATTGAACAGAGCGTTGATGCTAAATCACTAGTTGAGATCAAGCAATTCGATAAATTAGAATTGCGGGTGGCAGAAATTCAGAAGGTTAGTCGGGTAGCCAAGGCGGATAAATTATTAAAATTTAGTTTGGATGCCGGCGATCAAGCTCCGCGTCAGATTGTTTCTGGAATTGCTAAGTGGTATCCAGACTTCGAAAAACTAGTAGGAAAAAAAGTCCTAATTGTTGCTAATTTAAAACCAATTAAGTTACGTGGAGAAGTTAGCCAGGGCATGTTATTGTCAATTGAAAAAGATAATGGTGAAGTAGAACTAGTAACTTTAAACGGTGATTTACCAAACGGAAGTCAGTTAGCATAATGATATTTTGTTAGAAGGGATTCCCATGCAGCTGTTTGATTCGCATACGCATTTAAATGATCCAGCTTTTTCTGATCAAGTACCAGCTGCCATTGAGCATGCTCGCCAACTTGGAGTCGTTAACATGGCGATCGTAGGCTCTAATCCGGTAATGAATCGGCAAGCAATTGAACTGGCGCAACAATACCCAGCACTAGTTGCCATTGTAGGATTTCATCCAGAAGATGCCGCTTTGTACTCCTCAGCGACGGTAGCGGAGTTAGAGCAACAATTACAAATGCCTCAAGTGGTGGCGTTGGGAGAAATTGGCATGGATTTTCACCAACAAGCAACGGGCAAAAAATTACAAGAACGAGTTTTTCGGGAACAAATTGAATTGGCACAGGCCTATCATTTGCCGATCTCAATTCACAATCGTGATGCGGTGGAGACAACCTATCGTATTTTACGGGAAGCTCACGTAGAGAACCTTTGTGGCATTATGCATAGTTTTAACGGCGATGTTGGTTGGATGCAAAAATTTTTGGATTTAGGTTTGTACCTTTCTTATAGTGGCGTAGTTAGCTTTAAAAAAACAAAGGAAATCCACGAAGCAGCCCGGCAGACGCCGTTGAATCGCTTGCTGGTCGAAACGGATGCTCCTTATCTTGCACCAGAACCACTACGTGGGCAACAAAATGAGCCGGCCAATACCTTGTATACCCTCGAAGCGGTGGCTCGGTTTCGTGATGTTGATCCAGATGTGATTGCGCAGGCTACTTATGCGAATGCCCGCCGTGTTTTTGGATTGGAAGGCGATCATGAAACGAATTAAAGAAGTTATTGTAGTGGAGGGTAAGTCAGATACCAAGCAAATCCAACGGGCAGTGGATGCTGATACTATTGAGACCCGGGGATCGGCGATTTCGGATGAAACCCTAGCTTTAATTGATCAGCTTGCGCAAACCCGCGGAGTGATTGTATTTACTGATCCTGATTTTTCAGGAGAAAAAATTCGCCGAATCATTGCACGTGAAGTTCCAGAAGCGAAGCAGGCTTTTATCCAAAAACAGGATGCCTTGCCAACGCAGCGCCACGGTTCGGTTGGCGTTGAACATGCGAGTTTGGATGCTATTAGATCAGCATTGGCGTCCGTTTATACAGAAAGCAAGCAAAATCAAACGGTGATTAGTCGGCATGATCTAATTCAGGCTCGGCTGGTCGGAACTCAGCAGGCCCGGCAACGACGGTTGCGTTTGGGCGAACTTTTGCAGTTGGGGTATGTTAACGGAAAGCAGTTGGAACGACGATTACGGATGTTTGGAATTCAACGGGCTGATTTTTGGTCAGCGGTGGCAGAAATTGATAAGGAAGAACAGAATGACTAATAATCCAGAAATTGGTAGTCAAACTAGAACACGAGCAATTCTAAATCGCTATCACTTAAGTGCTAAAAAGGGCTTGGGACAAAATTTTCTAAATGATCTAGCAGTTTTGCATGCGATTCCAGAAATTGCGGCGGTTAGCAAGACGGACGATGTGGTTGAAATTGGTCCTGGCATCGGGGCGCTGACAGAACAGTTGGCGCAACGAGCCCACCAAGTGGTGGCATTTGAATTGGATGAGGAGCTTTTGCCGGTGCTAGCAGAAACGTTGGCGCCTTATTCGAATGTCACCATTTTGCATCAAGATTTTTTACAAGCGAATCTACCGGAGCTATTGGCAAAACATTTCGATGGTGATCATCCCATCAAAATCGTTGCTAACTTGCCGTATTACATTACTAAACCGATTCTTACCAGTGTTATGCAGAGTCCGGTGTCATTTGCGGCAATGGTTTTTATGATGCAGTTAGAGGTCGCTGAGCGGGTTTGTGCTCAGCCTCAAACAACTGATTATGGGGCATTGAGCGTAATCATCCAGTACCAATATGAGGCGGAGTTGGCGTTACACGTTTCGCATAAATCATTTGTACCCGCACCAAAGGTTGATTCAGCAATTGTAAAGTTAATTCCTCGAGATGGAATTGAGGTAACGGCCAGCCAACCGGATCGTTTGACGGGGTTTGTGCGAAGCTGTTTTGCGCATCGAAGAAAAACGCTCTGGAATAATTTGGTCGGGTTATTTGGTAAACAAGCAGCTACTAAAGCACGATTACAAGTAATCCTAACTGAGTTGAAAATTGATCCGAAGCTTCGTCCACAAGCGTTGACGGTAAACCAGTTTGTACAACTAGCTAACGCCGTGCAGGCAGCTGATTTAAAATCTGTCTAGACCGATATAATTTACAAACCAGGCGTTTCGTGATATACTGCGAATCGTGAGGTGATAAAAATGGAAATGGGTTTGGTAGACATTAAGAGCTGGATCAAGGGTCACTTGGGCAGCAACATTAAAGTTGTCGAACAAGCAGGGCGAAAACGTACAAATGAGTATGTCGGTGTCCTGGTTGAAGCGTTCCCAGCTGTTTTTATTGTGGATTTAAGTGCTAGTGAACAACCGGCACACGCCTCATTTACGTATACCAAGATTTTGACAGAAGACATTCAAGTTACATTTGAAAAACGACCATGAAGCAAGGACGATGGTCCTTTTTTTTTTGAAAAAGCAAGTTAAAGGGGGAACTCGGTTATGAGCGAGATTATGTTAGCTTGTCACCAACTACGCCAAGATTTTAGTGAGAAGGAAGTTCTTAATAATCTAGATTTTGAACTGCATCGTGGTGAGTTTTTAAGTATTGTTGGCGAGAACGGGGTTGGAAAAACGACCTTGATTCGAATTATTTTAGGTCAGCTCCAACCAACCCACGGACAAGTTCAGTTTTTCCCCAGTAGAAAAGATCTTAGTATTGGATATGTTCCACAATTTCGTAACCTTGATGACGAATACCCATTGTCGGTCAGAAATTTTGTTGCCTTAAACTTTAGTGGGTTTCATTGGCCTTGGCTTAGTCATCAAGAACATCAGCAGTTACAGCGAGTGTTACAGGAAACCGACCTGGAACAGCTCCAAAATGAGCCGATGGGGCGCGCTTCTGGAGGAGAAAAACAGCGGGCGTATCTAGCGCAAGCTTTGACAAAGCAACCAGATCTGCTGATTTTAGATGAATCAACGGCTAGCTTAGATCCCATAGCCAAGGAAACCCTCCTTAAATTGGTTCGAAAATTAAACCAAACTACGCAGGTTACAGTGATTTTTGTGACCCATGATTTGCCACTAGCTCGGGCTTACTCGGATCATTACTTGTTATTGCAACCGCAAGGATATGAATACGGAGAAATTCAGCAGTTACAGGTTAATGATTACGTGGGGGGCGAACATCATGTTTAGTTTTGAGTTCATGCGAAATGCGTATCTTGCCAGTACCATGATTGCGATTGTTTGTGGCTTTGTCGGCGTATTTGTCGTTGCCCGTAACATGCCGTTTTTAACGCATACGCTGTCAGAAATTGGCTTTGCAGGGGCAGCTTTTGGCATGTTTGTTGGGATTAGCCCGCTAAACGGAATGCTGTTGTTTACCATCATTAGTTCGGTATTAGTCGGACGAATGAGTACTAAAGCAGCGCGCCGTGAAGATTCCATTAGTGCTGTTTCAGGTTTATTTATTGGCCTGGGGGTCTTGTTTTTAGCACTTTCAAATAAGTCCGCCAGCTATGCTACTAATATTCTGTTTGGAAGTGTCGTTGGGATTAGTATTACCGATGTTTATCAGATGATCATTATGGCCGGAATCGTCTTGATTGGGATGTTATTAATTTATCGGAACCTAAAATTCGATTCTTTTGACGCACTTGGAGCACAAGGACAACAGTTAGCGACAGGCTGGTTATCAGTTGCATTTTTAGTGATGTTGGCTTTGAGCGTGTCAGTAGCTGCCCAGGTCGTTGGCTCGTTATTGATTTTTATTTTGTTAACCCTGCCGGCTGCCAGTGCCAAGTATTTTGTGCATTCAGTTAGTGGGATGGCCTTCTTAGCAATTGGATTTGGATTATTAGGAGTTTGGGTGGGGCTTTACTTAGGCTACCTGACCAATCTCCCGGTTAGTTTTTTTATTGCAACAATCGAGGCAATCATTTATTTTGGAGCATTAGGGTATAGTCGTTATCGAGCACATTAGCGGATGACGGGTAGTGCTTAGGATTCGTTAAGTTGAAACGAATCCTTTTTTTTGGAATAAAGTACGAAATTAACTAAAATTAATTAAAACAAAACCCAAAAACCGAACATTTATGCTAAACTCAGAATATATTGAAAATGATGAGGTGAAAAGATGAAGGTAAAGCGTAGTGAACGACTTGTCGACATGACAGATTATTTGTTGAACCGACCGCACTGCTTGATTCCGCTGACGTTTTTTTCAAAACGCTATGACTCGGCAAAATCATCAATCAGTGAAGACTTAACCATCCTAAAACGAACATTTCAAAGGCGGGGGATTGGTTTAGTAGAAACGGTTCCAGGGGCTGCTGGTGGGGCAAAGTATATCCCTTATATTTTAAAAGAAGACGCCGACCAGTTTATGGATGAAATCGTGACAATCTTAAACAATAGTGAACGAACTCTTCCTGGTGGATATGTATACATGTCTGATATTCTAGGGGATCCAGAAAAGCTCCGTTACTTAGGTAGAATGATTGCAACTCAGTATTTAAACCAGCGGGTCGATGCCATCTTGACCGTCGCAACTCGGGGAATTCCGATTGCGCAGGCCGCTTCGTCATATTTAAATGCGCCATTAGTAATTGCACGGCATGATACGAACATTACCGAAGGTTCGACTGTCAGTGTTAATTATGTTTCTGGGTCTAGTAAAAAAATCAAGCGCATGACGATTTCCAAACGCAGCTTGCAACAAGACGGAAATGTTTTGATTGTCGATGACTTTATTCATGGTGGCGGTACAATTAATGGCTTGACCTCATTAATCACCGAATTTAACTGTAATTTAGTCGGGAGTACTTTTTTCGCTGAAGGAGCCTATAGTAATAATCAAGATTTTGGTAATTATACTTCGCTGGTTAAGATGGAAACTAATGCAGCCGGAGAAATGTTGATTATGAAGGGTAATTATGACGAACAAATTTTTAGTAGGAATGACTAGGAGAAAATGATGGGTGAAAGAAACACGATTATTTTAGCAGCGGGGAAGGGAACCCGGATGAAGTCGAAAAGCTACAAGGTTTTGCATCAAATCTGTGGGAAAACCATGGTGGATCATGTTTTGACGCAAGTAAGCCAGTTAGATATGCAGCAGATTGTGACCGTCGTAGGCTATGGGGCCACCGCAGTTGAAGCAGAGCTTGGGCAGCGTACTGAATATGTAGTTCAAACTGAGCAACTGGGAACGGGGGATGCGGTCCTTCGGGCGGAACCATTATTGCAAACAGCTCAAGGGACGACCTTGGTTATGAGTGGTGATACACCATTATTTCGTGCCCGTACGCTGGCAAAGTTGTTTGACTTTCATGAAGCCCAGCACGCTGCTGCTACCGTTTTGACATCGCAAGCGCCCGATCCGACGGGATATGGTCGGATTGTTCGCGATTCTAGCGGGAATTTAAATAAAATTGTTGAGCAAAAGGATGCAACTAGAAGCGAACAGAGTCTTCACGAAATTAACACTGGGGTTTATGTTTTTGATAATCAACAGTTATTTACCGCCCTGCATCAGGTTACTAATGATAATGCGCAGGGAGAATATTATTTAACTGATGTGATTGAAATTTTGAAAAAATCTGGAGCAGCGGTTGCTGCCTATCAAATGGATGATTTTTCTGAATCAATGGGAGTAAATACCAGAAAAGCACAGGCTGATGCTACGAAGGTAATGCAGACCCGGATTAATAATCAGCACATGGAGAATGGAGTAACAATTATTGATCCTGCTAGTACATATATTGATGCAGGAATTAAAATTGGAACTGATACCATTATTGAACCAGGAGTTCAGTTGCAAGCCGGTACTAAGATTGGAAATGAATGTTTGATTGGGGCTCATTCTAAGCTGGTCGCTAGTACTTTGCATGATGGGGTTACCGTTACGTCATCAACGTTGGATCATGCAGAAATGGGTGATCACTCAGACATTGGTCCGCATAGTCATTTGCGACCAGGAGCTAAAATTGGTCCGCGGGTGCACATCGGAAACTTCTGTGAAGTTAAACAAGCTGAATTGGGAGCCGATACGAAGATGGGTCATCTGAGCTATGTTGGCAATGCTAAGTTAGGGCGCGGGATCAACATTGGCTGTGGAGTGATCTTTGCCAATTACGATGGCAAGCATAAGCATGAAACCATCGTTGGGGACGACTGCTTTATTGGGAGCAATGCCAATCTGATTGCGCCATTAACAATTGCTGATCACAGTTTCATTGCGGCGGGATCCACGATTACGGATGACATTGATCGTTATGAAATGGCAATTGCTAGGCAACGACAGGAAAATAAACCGAACTATTATCAAAAATTACCTTTTAATGGAACAGATTAAACTATTGCTGAATTAAAAAACTAATCATATAATTAGTAAAAAACTAGTTACTAGCAGCGAGGGATATTATGGGAATTGGGTTACAAAATTCTAACATAAAGATTTTTTCATTAGATTCTAACCAGCCGCTAGCCGCCAAGGTTGCCAAGCACATTGGAATTCAACTGGGGCAAGCTTCTGTAGATCACTTTAGTGACGGTGAGATTAAGATTAATATCGAAGAAAGTGTTCGTGGAGACAATGTCTACATTATTCAATCAACTTCAGCTCCGGTAAATGATAATTTGATGGAGCTTTTGATTATGGTGGATGCACTGCGCCGGGCTAGTGCGGCCACGATTAATGTGGTGATCCCCTACTATGGCTATGCTCGCCAAGACCGAAAAGCACGTTCCAGAGAACCAATTACGGCCAAACTGGTTGCTGACATGTTGCAAACCGATGGAATCACACGAGTGGTAGCACTAGATTTACATGCTTCACAAATCCAAGGATTTTTTGATGTACCAGTGGATCATTTGATGGGGGCGCCACTCCTAGCTGATTACTTTATTCAAAATGGGTTAGCAAAGGATGCCGTGGTAGTTTCTCCTGATCATGGTGGGGTTACGAGAGCTCGAGCATTAGCCGAGTTTTTGGGAGCACCAATTGCCATCATTGATAAGCGTCGTCCCAAAGCAAACGTTGCCAAGATTATGAATATCATTGGCGATGTTTCTCAGAAACGAGCGATCATGATTGATGATATGATTGATACGGCGGGAACGATTACTAAGGGGGCAGCTGCCTTAATCGAAAATGGTGCAACAGAAGTCTACGCTTGTTGTACCCACCCAGTGCTATCAGGACCGGCAATTGATCGGCTTGATGCATCACCGCTAAAACAAGTGGTTGTCACTGATTCGATTCAGTTACCGGCGGAAAAGAAAATTGCTAAAATTAAGCAAATTTCAGTTGCTCCGTTAATTGGGGATGCGATCATGCGGATTGATCAAAACCGACCAGTTAGTCCGCTGTTCAATTCGCGCTTCAACTACGAGACGGATCAAATCAAGTAGAATAACTAAAAAAACATCCTGATGTGAGGAAAGCTTTAACTCAGATCAGGATGTTTTTAGTTGGTGTAAAAAAGGGTAGTTACTGATCCCTGTTTGTGACAAACTTATCAAGGGCAAAGGCAACGCCGTTCTCACGATTGGTTTTGGTAATGAACTGGGCATTTTGTTTAACATCATCAATGCCATTTCCCATGGCGACCCCTAATCCCGCGTATTTAATCATGCTAAGATCATTTTCTTGGTCACCGATGGCCATTACATTTTCGGGAGTTAGTCCAAGTGACTTGGTCAGTTGCTCCAACGCATTACCCTTACCAGCTCGTTTGTTCATAAACTCTAGGAAAACGGGTGTACTCTTAACCACGTTCATCCGTTCCTTGATGGATAGTGGTAAATTATGGTTGGCAGCATCAATTTTGGCTGGTTCATCAACAAACATTAACTTACAAATTTGATATTCTCTAGTAATTTCTTCTGGAGCGCGGTAATTCATAGCGAGACTAACTAACTGACTTTCATAGCTACTGTATAAACTGATATCTCGATTGAGAACATAAATTCCATTAACAGCTTCGATCTGAAAATGAACTCCCATCTCGCGTGCCATCATCTCAACTTCGAGATAATCTTCATAGTTAACATTGTCTTGGAACAGAATTTTTCCAGAAACCGTCTCTGCCACGGCGCCATTAAAAGCAATGGCATATTCTTGATCTCCGCTAATCTCTAACGGATCTAGGTAGGGATGGATGCCAGAAAGAGGGCGTCCAGAACAAATGACGATCTTGGCACCAGCTGCGCGCGCTTGTTTGACAGCAGCGATGGTTTCTGGGGCAAGTTCATTATTTTCATTGAGTAGGGTACCATCGACATCAATGGCGACTAGTTTAATTTGGTTCATTGTTCGACTCCTTTGGGCGAATGATTTGATCATTTTTAAGGTACTGCTGAAAATTATCATATACTGGTTGAAACAATTCAAGGTCTGAATGTGTTCGTAGCATTTCTTTGGGAAAGAAAAAACGACTGTCGCCTAAGTCACGCCCGGTCATTGTTCGAACTAATAAGCTAGTCTGGGAGAGTTCTAATAAGCTACCGTCCTTTTGCATGAGTTCAATCGGCGCATTTTGTTGTTGGTTTTGTGGTTGATACACATCATAAGGTTGGTTATAGCTATTGTCAGTTGCTGCATAATAGTTTGGGTTAAACCCGGCTTGATTAATTAAACTAACTAGTTTTGGAATTAAGGGTTTAGTTGCTTGTTTAAATTGAACCGATTTAAACGGACGTCGGTTGAGAAAGCGACTGGCGAGATCGGCTAGAATTTTGTCAGGGAGCTCCTGCCAGGTTGAAAAATAAGTGTTTAGCACGCCGTCATCAAGCTGCAAATATGGATTCAGATCCTGGTTTGGATCGAATTGCTCAGTTAAAAAGGGTAACAGAAGGGTCGGTTCAAACTTGAATCCAGCAGGGGGATTTTGAACTAGTTCGTAAGCCCGCTTTAATAAGTTTGCTAAAATTATTTCCATTGACCGCGATGTCCGGTGAAAATATACTTGTAGATACATTTGGTAACGACTGACAATGTAGTATTCAACGGCATGCAACCCACTCATTTTAAAACAAATTCCGTGTCGGTAGGGACGCATGACTTGTAAAATTCGATCTAGATCAAAATTTCCATATTGAGCACCAGTAAAGTAAGAGTCACGTAGGAGATAATCCATCCGATCGGCATCACATTGACTAGAAATCATCTGAATAACTTGCTGATTGGGATAAGTTTTATTGATGACGTTAGCAACTTTAGCTGGGAAATCTGGTCCCAGTTGGCGGAGCTTTTGATTAACCTCAGTTTCTGGTGAAGTAATAATTTTTTGGGTAATTAACTCATGATCAGTATGAAAAATGTGTTCAAATGTGTGCGAATAAGCTCCGTGTCCGATATCATGGAGTAAACCAGCACACTCGGCCACCAGTCGCTCGTTGTCATCCCACAGACCATCAGTCGGAGTTTGGCTCGGATAGTTTCGTTGAAAGTGATCGCAGATTCGGCGTACAATTTCATAAACACCCAGTGAGTGGGTAAACCGGGTGTGCTCGGCTCCAGGGAAAGTGTAGGACGTAGTTCCTAGTTGGTGAATTCTTCGTAGTCGTTGAAATTCTTTAGTGTTAATGAGATCCATAATAATCTGATCTTGAATGTAGATGTGACTATGAACTGGATCACGAATCACTTTTTCCTGATTTAATTTTTCCGCACTGTAAGCCATCTGCTGAGCTCCTTTATTCAGTCTGTTTCAATTATAGCTGAACCAGCTAGATTCGTCATTACCACTAGTCCAGATAGAAGAGGTGTTTGTCGTGATAGAAAAAAACGCAACAATTCCAGTTCAAGTAAAATTAACCACTACGGTGACGCAGCAAGGAGATACCACGACCCATCATTTTGTTGAAACAGGTCAGTTAGGTCAGATTCAAGGAACTTGGTATCTGCGCTTTCAAGAGACGACGGGTCACCAGACGGTTCCGGTTTCCTTTCGCTTTGATAATCAAAAGCAAGTTCGTTTGCTTCGGAACGGCGAAAACCGGCTTAATTTTTTGTTTCGTGATCAAGCAGAAACCGAAAACCAGTACCGGACCCCGTTTGGACTAGTGAAACTACAATTGAAAACGCAAGCACTACACTTGGATTTTGATGTAGAGGCGGCCGTGGGGGCATTCGAGGTTTGCTATCAGCTTCGGCAAGGAGGCGACCCGGTCGGTGACTACCAGATTAAATTGCAATTTAATTCATAAATTAGTATGATGAGATGTAACCGTGATTAAGAAAGGCGTGTGTGATTTGGAACTAGAAAACTTGGATCAAGCAAAAAAAGACGAATTATCCATGATTGAGGTAGCGCATGCAATCCTTGCGGACCAGGGGAAGACCATGCAATTCCCTGACTTAGTTAATGCCATCCAAAAGTACACTGGTTTTAGTGATGCCGAAATCAAGGATCGCTTAGTTCAGTTTTATTCAGACCTAAACGTTGATGGAAGCTTTATTTCGCTTGGAAACAATGTCTGGGGTTTGCGGACTTGGTATCCTTATGATTCAGTTGATGAAGCTACGGCTAGTGAAGGCGACGACGAACCAAAAGTTAAAAAACGTCACAAAATCAATGCATTTCTGGCAGATGCCGCTGATGACGACGATGTAATTGATTATGACAATGACGACCCAGAAGATGACGATGTGATTGATTACGATGATCAGGACGATGCTCCCGAGGATCATGCAGGGATTGATTATCACCATGACGATTCAGAAGATGATGATTTTCATGATGATTTGGATGAGCATGCGGCAGCAGAAGATCATGATGAAGCCGATGATGACGACGATGATCTTTAGACTTGACGCCATTCTGCTTTTCGATTAAAATCCTTCTTGGGCACTTTATGGGATCATAAAGGCATTCGAAACAAGGCTCCCCTACCATTAGGGGAGCCTTTTTAATTGTTGTTGTTAGATCACAGGGGGGAATTGATTATGACCAAGTATATTTTTGTCACTGGCGGGGTGGTTTCTTCGTTGGGAAAGGGGATTGTATC
Source organism: Fructilactobacillus florum 8D (assembly GCF_000512295.1). Lineage (NCBI taxonomy): Bacteria > Bacillati > Bacillota > Bacilli > Lactobacillales > Lactobacillaceae > Fructilactobacillus > Fructilactobacillus florum. The sequence continues at coordinate 24,252 of NZ_ALXG01000029.1, read as the reverse complement.
GGCTTCGCTCGGACGGTTACTTAAAAACCGGGGGTTGTCTGTGACGGTTCAAAAATTTGATCCCTATATTAATGTCGATCCGGGAACAATGAATCCCTATCAACACGGTGAGGTATTTGTAACTGATGATGGGACCGAAACTGACTTAGATTTAGGCCACTATGAACGGTTCATTGACAATGATCTCAACAAGTATTCCAACGTGACGACGGGAAAAATCTATCAAGAAGTTTTAGAAAGAGAACGCCATGGGGACTATTTAGGAGCCACTGTCCAAGTGATTCCACACATTACCGGTATGATCAAAGAAAAGATTATGCGTGCAGCTAAAACGACTCAGGCAGACATTGTCATTACAGAAATTGGCGGTACAGTAGGAGATATTGAATCTCTTCCATTTCTAGAAGCAATTCGCGAGATGCGTAAAGAAGCTGGTTTTAAGAACACTTATTACGTACACACGACGTTGGTACCATATTTGCGGGCAGCAGATGAAATGAAGAGCAAGCCGACCCAGCATAGTGTCAATGAACTTCGGAGTGTGGGGATTCAGCCGGACATGCTGGTTTTAAGAGCAGAGAAACCAATTACGGAAACGATGAAACAAAAAATTGCCATGTTTTGTGATGTCCCAGAAAAAAGCATTATTGAATCAATTGATGCTCCAAATTTGTATCAGTTACCACTCAGTTTTCAGGCGCAAGATATGGATGATCAGATTTTGGAACATTTTAACGTTAAGGCTCCTGAGGCCGATATGGTTGCTTGGAAAAAAATGGAACAACACATTCGCAATTTGCACAAAACCGTGCGAATTGCGTTGGTAGGAAAATATGTCAAACTGAAAGATGCTTATATTTCGGTTGATGAGTCGCTCCGGCACGCTGGCTATGCGGCTGATGCCGATGTAAAAATTGTGAATCTCGATGCGGAAACCATCACGGCAGCGAACGTAGCTGATCAGTTGGCAGGCTTTGATGGGGTGATTGTGCCTGGTGGCTTTGGAAATCGCGGGATCGAGGGAATGATAACGGCAATTCAATTTGCCAGAGAACATGACCTGCCGTTCTTAGGAGTTTGTTTAGGGATGCAAGTTGCCACGATTGAATATGCTCGACATGTTGCCGGATTTGCTGATGCGAACTCAACCGAGTTTGATAGCGAGACCCAGCACAATGTGATTGATCTGATGGCAGATCAAAACGATGTGGATGGTTTAGGGGGCACCCAACGCTTGGGCGCTTACCCCACAAAATTAACTCCGCACACGCAGGCCGCTGCTGCTTATGACAACCAAGTTCAGATTTCTGAACGTCATCGACACCGCTACGAATTTAATAACCAATTTCGGCAGGATTTAGAGGCCGCAGGCTTGGTTATTGCTGGGACCTCACCTGACAACCATTTAGTTGAAATTGTTGAAGTTCCGCAACACCGCTTTTTTGTAGCAGCACAATATCATCCAGAATTTCTTTCCCGACCGGATCGACCAGAAGGATTATTTAAAGCATTTGTGGCCGCCGCTACTCAGTATCACGAACAAAAAAAATAAGTGTGTGATATCCTTAACTTTTTTCGAAAATCTTAGGAATGCTATTGTAATACCGCCATTTTTTACTTATGATTGAGAGCGTGACCTATAGTGAAAACAGTGAGGATTATTATACATGAGTACGATGAAAATACAGGGAGGTCGACGACTTCATGGCGACGTTACCATTGGCGGTGCCAAAAATAGCATCGTAGCACTGATTCCCGCCGCGATTCTTTCTGATACGCCAGTCAAATTCGACATGGTACCTGATATTTTAGATGTTCATAATTTGATGCTAATTCTCAAAGCCATGAATGTACCGTCAGCTTTTGCTGATGGAGTATTAAAGCTTGATCCAACTAAAATTAAAAGCGGTCGGTTACCCAGCCGTGCCATTAAAAAATTACGCGCTTCTTATTACTTTATGGGGGCTTTGTTAGGTAGATTTCACCGCGTTGAGATTAATTTCCCCGGCGGTGATAACATTGGTCCAAGACCGATTGATCAGCACATCCGTGCCTTTACGGCTCTTGGAGCGACAGTCCGAGAACATGGTGATCAGATTGTAATTGATGCAACTGACCATGGCTTGCTTGGAACGGAAATTGAGTTTGAAAAAATTTCAGTGGGGGCTACTATCAATGCGATTTTAGCTGCCACGAGAGCCACAGGCACGACGATCATTCGTAACGTTGCGCGAGAACCCGAAATTGTTGATATTGTGTCATTTCTAAACGAATTGGGAGCTCGCATCAGTGGAGCGGGTACGAATGAGATTCGGATTGAAGGAGTCGCTCAGTTGGCTGCCCACCAAACCCATATGGTGATTCCGGATCGGATTGAAGCCGGGACTTACTTAGCATTAGCTGCGGCCATTGGTGATGGGGTTCAGATTAATAATGTAATCCCGCAACATTTGCAGGCTTTTACTGATAAACTGAACGAAATGAACGTGGCTTTGGAGATTGGATCAGACAGTATCATGGTTCATCCACACCGTCAGTTACATGGCGTTCACATTAAAACTGCGCCCTTTCCTAATTTTGCGACGGACTGGCAACAACCAATTACACCGTTACTTTTGCGAGCTCAGGAGCCTAGTTTGATTGAAGACACCATCTATCCGCAACGGAAAAAACATGTTTCAGAGTTGCAAAAAATGGGTGCTCAGATTAGTATTACTCCAGAAAATCAGATTAAAATTAATCCGACCGCTGCTTTACATGGGGCTACCGTCTCAGCTGGTGAGATTCGGGCGGGCGCCTCGCTGGTAATTGCCGGATTAATGGCCGATGGCGAGACTACCATTACTAACACCGATAATATTCTACGTGGATATGACAATCTTGCCCAAAAGCTGACTAATTTACATGCTCGAGTGCAAATGATTAATGATTTAGACTAATGCTGAAAGTTGCATCACGAAATCTTTAATGGTAAACTACAAAAGTTGAGTAATTATAATCAATCTCTGGGCTGATGAGGTTCAGGGCAAAGGAGCGATATCATGAAAAAAGGCATTCATCCAGATTTTCATCAGGTAGTCTTTCAGGATTCTAGTACGGGCTTTAAATTTATTACAGGTTCGACAGCTACTTCGAAAGACACGATTACGATGGAAGATGGTAACACTTATCCCTTGATTCGGGTTGAAATCTCTTCGGATTCGCACCCCTTCTATACTGGGAAACAAAAATCAGCTCAGGCTGACGGAGCGGTTGATCGCTTCAACAAGCGTTATGGGCTTACCAACTAAGTTGCTATCAAAATAAAAGGATTAGTCATGATTGCTGACTAATCCTTTTATTTTGGTTTAAAATTGTTTGCGTGCTTGATGGACGACGAGGCAAAGATTAATCAAGACTAATCCCGCTGTCGAAAGAAAGACCCCGGAGTAATCAAAGATTGAAGAGACTAAGGAACCAATTAGTGGTCCGGTAAAGTTTCCAATTGCCTGAAATGATTGGTTCCAGCTGAAAATTCGACCGGTAACGGCTGCAGGGGTGCTTTTAGCTAAGATGGCCTGAACTGCTGGTAGCATACAAGCATTTGAAACTCCAAGTAAAAATCTAAGGGCAATTAATTCCCAAACATTGGTAACGAATGCCATGGGGATGAATAGTACTATGGCTAGTAAAAAGCCAAAAATCATGACTTTTTGGCTACCAATGCGATCTCCCAATGATCCAAACTTGGGCGCAGCAATTAATGTTGCAATTCCTGGAACGGCTGCGACAACCCCACTAAAAAAAGTGACCGTGGGTGAATTTTGCATAATTTCTTTAACGTAGAGGGAGAGAATTGGCGAGATTGACATGTTTGAGGCTTGAATAATCATGGTAGTAATGAACATTCCAAAAATCAACTGAGGATGGGGGAGTTCCTGAATGACGGCGGCCGTGTTGAGATTAGCTTCTTTGGTCACTGGTTTGAATTTTTCTTGCACAAAAAAGAGGGTTACAAAAAATACACCTAGCATTAATGCACCAGTAATGAAAAAGGTGATCCGGTAACTAAAAATTGAAGCGAGCACTCCTCCGACTAAGGGACCGAAGAGTGAACCGGAAACTCCGCCAGTTGATAAGATGCCTAGAGCCTTACCGCTCTGGCTTTTGGGAACTTGGATGGCTAAGAGAGCGTTAGAATTTGGCATGTAGCCTGAAAAGGCCCCTTGAATGAAACGTAGCCCAATTAGCATCCAGACATTGTTAACGGTTCCCATTAAAAAGACACAAATTGACATGCCTAAGGAAGCTCGCAACAGCATGACCCGCCGACCGTAACGATCTGCCAGGCTACCCCACAGGGGAGAAACAACGGCTGCTACAATAAACGAAGCAGAAAAAGCGAGACCACTGTACAGGCTAACTTGACTACGACTAAAGTCACCCATGGTATTGATGTAGAGCGATAAAAATGGCATCATCCCGCTAAACCCCATGCTGGTTAAAAAGAGACCAATCCAAAGGGCAACGAGGTTTCGATGCCAAATTTTACTCGGGACGGTCTCGCTTGGATCGGTTGGTTCATTAGATTGTTCCATTATTAGCCTCCTGGGTTCGTTGCTGTTCCATGCTGGTTAGCCAGCGGGGCAACGACTGCTGTAATTGTTGATAAGTTAAAGTAAAGTTGTTGGTATACCAAGGATCGGCAATGCTAGCTGGATGTTCATGATTTAGAACCTCTAAACAAAGGTGCAGTTTTTGAACGTGTTTAGAACCCAGTCGAAGTTGTAAGTCGGCTAGATTTTGTTGGTCCATGGTAATTAGGTAGTCGGCCTGTTGCAGTTCTTGATCAGTTACGCGGTGAGCACGGTGAGTTGCAATGTTCAAGTTGTGTTTTCGAGCACAAGCTTGTGCTTTGAGATGAGGGGGATTGCCGGTTTCCGTGGCACTGGTAGCAGCTGAGCTAATTTGATAAAATTGTTGTACCCCGCGGTTAATGGTTAGTTGTTCAAACAACGCAGCTGCCAAGGGGGAACGACAAATATTTCCAAGACAAATAAAGATTACATTGATTTTTCTCAATTTAATCAGTCCGTTTCATAAAAGTTAATATGATTATCATAGCAAGTTTACGGCTTTTTCGCATCAATTAGCTATTTTAAGAATTACTACGCTAAAATGTTGCTGCTGAGATGGTGATTCGGTAGTATAATAAAAAACGATAGATGACGAAAAGAGTACTCAAGATGTTAACTAATTTAATCTATTTAAAGGTTAGTGTCTGGGATCACTTTACAATTTCGTGGGGGATTTCCTCTGGTGATTTTGTAAATGGAATTCAGCAACTTCCCCAGAATATCATTCTAATAAATGATGATTTTGCGTCTTCCAATAGCTATAATCCGCATTCACAGTTTCCAACAATTGTCGGTCAAAGCCAGATTCGTGAATATTTGATTGGTCCGAACGGCAACCCTAATAAGTGGATTGATTATCAAACCAAAGACCACCTAGACTCACTGCGAGACGATGAAATTGCTGATTTACTGTATTTGGCTCATATTGGCTGGCCTAATCATCAGCGGAGCCCTTTTTCACATAAACTCGGTAATCAGTTTGTTTATTTAGGCGGCCGGAACGGTTTTAAAAAAATTTATTTTCAAAGATTTACCGCCTTTACTCATGTTTTAGAGTTAAGTATCAAGCGTCATTTGCGAAACCAGCGAAACAGCAAGCGCATTTTTGCTCGACCATTGTTTGTGAAAGACCTTGAGAGTGACTTGTTGCAGCAATTAATTGAGACCAGTTTTACGGGGCTGATTTTGGCCTTTGAACTAGCGCGGGAAAGTCAACGCCAGTTTAAAATCCCTATTTTAGCGCCAAAAGCGAATCAGGAAAAGGTGCTTTGGAACACGGAGGGGCAGTTGCGGTCACAGACTGATCAACTGGGAACCTTAACGTATAATACCCTAACTAATAAATGGTCATTGCAGTTACAACATTCACAAGAAGTCGATCTTAACAATTTTAAAATTGATAAATAACCGGGTTGGAAGTTATAACCCGGCTTTGTTTTGTCAAAAGAGGAGTCAAACTAAATGAAAATGAAAATCGAAGAAGTTGCTCAAGCGGTTAGTGGCGAGCTTACCGTTCCAGTAGCAGCGTCAGAACTGGTTACTAGCGTCGACTTTGATAGCCGTAAATTAACGACGGGAGCGCTTTTTGTGCCGCTAACTGGGACCCATGATGGACATCAGTATTTAGCTAATGCGATCGAAAAAGGAGCCGTAGCAGCTTTGTGGTCTGAGGATCACCGCGACACCGCTCCCGCTGATTTTCCAGTAATCATTGTGCCAAATCCATTAGCAGCCTTACAAACGTTGGCCCGATATTATTTAACTAAAATAAATCCAAAGGTAATTGCCGTAACTGGTAGTAATGGCAAAACCACTACTAAGGATTTGATTGCCAGCATTTGTAAAACGCGTTTTAATGTCACTAAAACGCAGGGAAATTACAATAACGAAATTGGAGTACCAATTACCGTCTTATCGATGGATTCCAGCACAGAGGTTTTGGTTGTGGAAATGGGAATGGATCGACCGGGGCAACTGACCATGTTGAGCCAGTTAACTACTCCTGATATTGCGGTAATCACGATGATCGGCGAAGCTCACATCGAATTTTTTAAAACTAGGGCACGAATTGCCGATGCAAAAATGGAGATCACTAGCGGGTTACGACCGGATAGTTGGTTGATTTACAAGGGGGATGAGCCCTTGTTGCAAAAACGGGCAAGCGCATTGCCTTTCCCACAAAAAACTTTTGGAGAAAGCGATGTAAACGATTTGTACGTGACCGAGAGCCAAACTGATGATCAAAAAACAGTATTTACGACCAATGCTTGGCCCAAGCTACCCTTTACAGTGCAACTTCCAGGGCGCTACAACGTTAACAATGCGTTGGCAGCGCTGGCTGTTGGCGATGCACTGGCAATTCCGGCCCCAGCCATGCAACAAGGACTGGAAGCGGCTATTTTTACAAAAAATCGTACCGAATGGCTGCTTGGGGATCAAGGAGAAAAAATCCTCAGTGATGTTTATAACTCTAACCCAACCGCTGTTCGAGCGGTATTACAAGCCTTTGCGGCTAGCCAACCACAGGGGAAACGGATTGTGGTGTTAGGGGACATGTTGGAACTTGGTGATGCTGCTCCACAGTTGCATGCGAAATTAGCCGAGGTGCTTGACCCTAACCAATTCAATTCGGTCTTCTTGTTAGGAACTGAGATGCAGGCTTTGAAGACGGCACTTGCTGACAAATACCAACTTGGAAATAACTTGTTTTATTATGATGGGAATCAGCAACCACAATTATTACAAGAACTCCGCCAGCATCTGACTAGTAAAGATGAAGTATTGTTAAAGGGAAGTCACGGGATGCATTTAGAAATTGTTTTGCAAGGGCTACTGGGAGAAAAATCGGCGAGATGATTTGATAAATTCTTGTTTTTGGTGTAATGTTAGATGGTTATGTTTGCCAGTATTATCAATAGAATAACAATCGAACGCGGATCCTAACGGATGAATAGAAAACGGATTTTTTCTAGTTAGGATTTCGCTGATCGGGATGTTTCATTTAGGAGGAACACATTTGAATTTTCAAGATTTAGGACTATCAGATAGTCTGTTAGCGGCGGTTGCTAAAAATGGTTATGAAGAACCTACCGCCATTCAAGCCCAGACAATTCCACTGACGCTTCAAGGCGAAGATGTGATTGGGCAGGCACAAACAGGAACCGGTAAAACGGCGGCCTTTGCATTGCCGATTTTGCAAGGAATTGATGTTGATGACCCCAATGTTCAAGCATTGATTATTTCTCCCACCCGGGAATTAGCCATTCAAACACAAAATGAATTGCAAAAACTAGGTCGTTCTGAAGGAGCTCGGGCTCAAGTAGTCTATGGTGGTTCCGATATACGGCGCCAGATCTATGACTTGAAAAAACATCCACAAGTCATTGTTGGGACTCCTGGGCGTCTATTGGATCACATCCAGCGACGGACGCTCAAGTTAGATCACGTGAAGTTTTTGGTTTTAGATGAAGCCGACGAAATGCTGAACATGGGCTTTTTAGAGGATATCGAAAAAATCATTAAAGAGACTCCAACTGAGCGGCAAACGATGTTATTTTCAGCCACGATGCCTGCCCCAATTAGACGGGTTGGCTTAAAATTCATGACTGATCCTAAACAAGTTAAAGTGAAAGCCAAGGAATTAACGACGGATTTAGTTGATCAGTATTACGTTAAGGTACGCGACAACGAAAAATTTGATACGATGACGCGACTATTTGATGTTGAACAACCAGACGTCACAATTATCTTTTGTCGGACGAAACGTCGAGTGGATGAAGTTGCTAAGGGAATGGTAGCTCGCGGCTACCAAGCTGCCGGGCTGCATGGTGATTTGACTCAAAATCGGCGAACTCAGATTATGAACGACTTCAAACGCGAACGGATCAACTATCTTGTGGCTACAGATGTTGCTGCGCGGGGAATTGATGTTTCTGGAGTGACGCATGTCTATAACTTTGATATTCCTCAAGATCCAGAAAGTTATGTTCACCGAATTGGACGAACGGGTCGGGCAGGGCGTCACGGGGTATCAGTAACTTTCGTGACTCCAATGGAAATGAATTACTTGCGTGGGATTGAGAAATTAACTAAGGTACGGATGTTGCCTTTAAAGCCACCAACTAGTGATGAAGCCCTAGCGGGTCAATTAAAAGATGCTCAGACCGATGTTGCCAAATTAGTTCAGCGGACAGAAACATCCCGTTTTAGTGAGGTAGCACAGGAGTTGTTAACTAAGTATGATAGCCTTGATTTAGTAGCAGCTTTGTTAAATGAAATGTCACGTGACCAGGTCAAAGTTCACATTACACCTGAGCGACCTTTGAAAAACCGTGGTGGTCGTGGCGGTGGTTACCGTGGTAAGAGCGGTCGTTCACATAGTGGTGGCTATCGTGGCAATCGCGATCGTCAGCATGGTGGACATAGTCGTGGTCATGATCGTGACCAGCACACCCGTAATAATAAATTTGTGATTAAGAATAAGCACTAAAAGGGGCGAAAGCTCCTTTTTGTTTCTAGCCAGCTCAATTAAATGCTATGTTATAATTAATGCGTTAAAAAGGAGCTGAGAGCATGGTAATTGGTGAGCATCGGCCGGCGGAGATCATCATTGATGAGACGGCACTATATCATAATATTCATACGGAACAGCAGCGATTATCTGCTGGTACAGAAATGTTTATGGTGGTTAAGGCCAATGGTTATGGTCACGGCGCCGTTCAGGTTGCTAAAGTAGCGCGTGCTGCCGGAGCAACTGGTTTCTGCGTAGCTATCCTAGATGAGGCGCTCGAACTACGTCGGGCGGGTTTTGTTACAGAACCGATTTTAGTCTTGGGAATAACTAGCATTTCGTGTTTACCATTGATTCTGAAATACAATATTACTGTGACAGTTAGTAGCATAGAATGGCTAAAACAAGCAATTCGACAGCTGTCAGACAAACAGCTAACTAACCAACTCCGATTTTTTTTAGCACTCGATACCGGGATGGGACGAATTGGCCTGCAAACCAAAGAAACCGTCAAACAGTTTTCCATGTGTTGGCAAGCAGCGCAGACCAAGTTAGATTTTCAAGGGGTTTATACTCACTTTGCCACGGCAGATGAAAGTGACGCGGGCTACTTTGAACAACAACAGCAACGTTTTGCCACGCTTATGAGCGCACTGCCAAAGCGACCGCGCTATGTATCAGTTGCTAACTCTGCCACTAGTTTATGGCACCAAACAGTGGAGGCAAATTTAGTTCGGTTCGGGATTGCTGGGTATGGATTGAATCCGGCAGGAACGTTGCGTAAAGCTCCCTTTCAGTTACAGCCGGCGCTTAGTTTTACCAGCGAGCTTGTATTTGTGAAGCAGGTTCAGCCAGGCACTTCAATTGGATATGGGGCAACGTATACAACTCCGAAAACAGAGTGGATTGGAACACTTCCGGTTGGGTATGCTGATGGGGTTGACCGGCGTTTGCAGGGATTTCATGTGATTGTGGCGGGTCAATTTTGTCAGATTGTTGGTCGAGTGTGCATGGATCAGTTGATGATTCGACTGCCACAAAAAATGCCGATTGGAACCCCAGTAACGCTGGTGGGAACGGAAGCTAATTTAACAATTACCCTTGACGACGTGGCTAATTATTGTCATACCATTAATTATGAAGTTGCTTGCGGATATTCCGCACGACTCCCAAGATTTTATCAGGCGTGAATCGGTTAGTTTTATTTTAGGAAGCGATCATTATGATAGCGATCATCAAATATCAGCCGGGCTTATCTAATCCATCCTGGCATTTGGATGGTGATTTGCAACCAGTGGTGATGGTACCCTTATTTTACAATCAGAATCCTTTGAACAATCAACTAGCGTATGGCTATTGTAAAATGGCGCTCATTAATCAGGAAATTGCAAATGAGTATAGGAATTGCTAATGTGCTAAAATTGTGTAATCGATAAATGGCTTTAATTAAAAACCAAGTTTAAAACGTATAAAAACGAAAGGTCAGGCTCAATGAGAGAGTTGCAAATTAAGCGAGGCGACATCTTTTATGCTGATCTATCTCCAGTGGTAGGCTCAGAACAAGGCGGATTACGACCGGTTTTGGTGGTGCAAAACAACATTGGAAACCACTATAGTCCGACGGTCATTGTTGCTGCAATTACTGCTAAGATAGCAAAGCCACGGATGCCAACCCATGTTGCAGTTGCTGCTAAAAATACAAATATTGAAAAAGATTCGGTGATTTTGTTAGAGCAGGTTCGAACGATTGATAAGCAACGGTTGCGCGATCGGGTAACCCACCTGCACGATAAGATTATGGAAGATGTTGATACGGCCCTCACGCTTAGTTTGGGACTCCGTGCGGACATCCGTTAGTTAAATTTATGGTGAAGGAGCTCATGGGTAGCTCCTTTTTGTTTGGCGCTGGGAGTGCAGTGGATGGGCTGTGTTACAATCGAGATGATTTAGGGAATCAAAGGAGTGAGTGCGATGAAAATGATTGTTGGGTTAGGAAATCCAGGAGAAAAATACCAATCGACCCGCCATAATACAGGCTTTATGGCGCTTGAAGATTTTGCTAAAGCACATCAAATTGAATTGAATCAACACAACCAAAATGCTCAGTTTGGAAGTGGTTTGTTGGAAGGTGAGAAGGTATTATTGGTCGAGCCGTTAACTTATATGAACGAATCTGGACAGGCGGTGCGTCCGCTATTAGACTATTATAAGTTGAGTCTGGATGATTTAGTGGTGGTTTATGACGATATGGATTTGCATGTTGGTCGGATTCGGCTGAGAAATCATGGATCCTCGGGCGGACATAACGGGATTAAAAGTTTAATTGCACATTTAGGGACGAATCAGTTTAATCGGATTAAGATTGGAACGGACCATCCGCAGCGGCAAAGCGTTGTTTCTTATGTGTTGGGGAGCTTTAGTTTAGAACAACAAGGACCACTAGCCGAGTCGTTAACCCATGCCACGCAAGCACTTGATGATTGGGTGGCGGGGAAAGATTTTGCCCAGTTAGAAAATAAATTCAATTAAGCACGTGAAGGAGTTTTTAGTGAAATTAACAAAACCCTTTTTACAAACTAATCAGGTACAAAATGTCCTGAAGATGTTACAGCCCCATCAGCGTCAGCTAGTTACCGGCACTAGCGGGGTAGCGCAAAAGTTGTTTTTGACAGCGCTAGTTGCCAAGCAACAACAACCGCTGGTTTTTTTAACTGATACAGAAGAACATGCTGAACAGGCATGTCAGGAATTTCAAACAATGCTCCCGAAAGACCAATTGTTTTCTTTTCCAGCAGCCGAGGGGTTAGGGGCACAACTGGCAACTGATTCCGGAATTTATCAGGCTGCCCGCGTAGAAGCATTGCATGCCCTGCAGCTTGGTAAACCGGTGGTGGTAGTAGCGTCACTGGCAGGTTTGAAACATGCCCTTGCACAACCGACGCGTTTTCAAAAGTCGCAGTTACAGCTAGCACCTGGGCAACAATTTGAGCTGGGAAAATTACAGCAACAACTTGTTCAAATGGGATATCGTCGAACAAAACTGGTTGATACTCCTGGTCAATTTGCGGTACGTGGTTCAATTGTCGATATCTATCCTCTGACGGCCAAGCTACCGGTGCGGCTTGACTTTTTTGACGATGAGCTTGATTCGCTACGAAGTTTTGAACCGGGAACCCAGCGAAGCCAGCAAAACTTAACCCAGGGAACGGTTTTACCGGTCACCGACTTTTTACTCACAGCGACGGACCTTGAAGCTGGTAAGCAAGCTTTGCGAGCAGCTGTACCAAAAATGACGGATTCACCACAACGACGCGAACTGCAGCAATTGCTGAAACTGCCAGTGGCAGAAACTAATAATCAGCAATGGTCGAACTATCGTAACTTCTTTTGGAAACGACCCGCATCGCTTCTAAATTATCTGGCTCCAAAGGGAATCGTAGCGTTGGACGATTATGTTCGGATTCGCGAAACAGAGCGACAAGGACAGCAGGATCAGGCAATGTCAGACATGCTTGCTGGTCAATCAAAGGTAGGGACGTTACAAAAACTATTAGAAACTGATCAACACCCCCAACTTTTGTTATCACTATTTCAAAGGGGATTAGGGCGAATGACCCTGACAGCGGTAACGGATTTGCAGATTCGACCCATGCAGCGTTTCTTTGGTCAGTTGCCCCGGCTTAAGACGGAGTTAGAACATTATCGTAATCAGGGGCGAACCGTGATTATCATGGTCGCAAATGAAGAGCGTCGGCGTCAGGTAGCGCAAACATTAGCTGACTTTAAAATTAAGGTGGCAGCGACGACAGCCACAAACATTCAACCAGGGGTAGTCCAATTAACGTCTGGCAAGTTGACAGCTGGGTTTGAATTTGCCGCTGGTAATTTAGTGGTCATAACTGAAGCTGAAATGTTTCAAAGAGTTAGTGAACGGCCTCGACCGATTCGAACTAGACAGCCGACTTTTACGAATGCCGAACGGATAAAAAATTATACGGATCTGAAACCAGGCGACTATGTTGTACACGTAAACCACGGAATTGGACGTTATGAGGGACTCCAGACCATGGAAGTCGACGGTAAACACCAAGATTATCTCGCGCTTTCATTTAAAAACAACGCCCATATTTACATTCCAGTAACCCAGCTAAATTTGATTCAAAAGTACGTTGGGTCAGAAGAAAAAGCACCTCGGTTAAACAAACTGGGCGGAAATGAATGGGCTAAGACTAAAAGTCAGGTTTCCCAAAAAGTTGATGATATGGCCGATGAATTGGTCGATTTATACGCTAAACGTGAGCAAACGGCTGGCTTTGCTTTTCCGGCTGATGATGATTATCAAAGGGAGTTTGAGGCGGCCTTTGCCTACTCACCTACCCCAGACCAAGTTCGAAGTGTACAAGAAATCAAGCATGATATGGAGCAACCTCATCCGATGGATCGACTGTTGGTCGGAGACGTAGGCTATGGTAAGACGGAAGTAGCCATGCGGGCAGCTTTCAAGGCAGTCTGTGCTGGGAAGCAGGTTGCAATGTTAGTTCCAACTACCGTCTTAGCGCAGCAACATTATGAGACCTTCCAAAATCGTTTTTCTGATTTTCCGGTCACAATCGGTGGTTTGTCTCGGTTTAATAGTGCCAAAGAAACGCGGACCATTCTCCAAAAATTGAACGATGGTCATATTGACATTATTATTGGAACGCACCGATTACTCTCAAAGGATCTTCACTATCATGACCTTGGACTTTTAATTGTTGATGAAGAACAGCGATTTGGGGTCAAGCACAAGGAAAAAATTAAAGAACTTAAAAAAAATGTGGATGTTTTGACCTTAACTGCTACTCCGATTCCACGAACCCTCAACATGTCAATGATGGGAGTTCGAGATCTATCGGTCATTGAAACGCCTCCGGCAAATCGGTATCCAATTCAAACCTTCGTTTTGGAACAAAATGATGCCACAATTGTGGATGCTAGTCGTCGAGAAATGCAAAGAAATGGACAGATTTTTTATCTGCATAATCGAGTCAAAGATATTGATCAAACGGTAATGAAGTTACAGCGGTTATTACCAGATGCTCGGATTGGTTTAATCCATGGAAAGCTGACGGAAAATCAACTGGAACAGATTTTGTTTGATTTCATTAACGGGGCTTATGACATCTTAGTGACAACGACAATCATTGAAACAGGGGTTGATATGCCGAATGTGAATACGTTATTTGTTGAAAATGCTGATCGAATGGGTCTATCACAACTATATCAACTGCGAGGACGGATTGGTCGGAGCAATCGAATTGGGCAAGCGTATTTTATGTATCAGCCAGATAAGGTGTTGACCGAGGCTGGAGAAAATCGATTAGAAGCGATCAAGGATTTTACAGAATTAGGTTCAGGTTTTAAAGTGGCCATGCGTGATTTGTCAATTCGTGGAGCTGGGAATGTTTTAGGTCGAGCTCAGCATGGGTTTATTGCTTCGGTTGGCTATGATATGTATACTAAGATGTTATCAGACGCAGTGGCTTCAAAGCAGGGGAAACCTGCGCCATTGGCCAAGACGGATGCGGAACTAGATTTAGGTATCGAAGCTTACTTGCCCAGCAGTTACATTAGCGATCAGCAACAAAAGATTGAAATGTATAAGCGATTACGCCAAATTGAAAATGACTCCCAATTTAACGAATTACGTGATGATTTGGTTGATCGATTTGGTGAATATCCTCAGCCGGTGGCAAATCTACTAATGGTCGACAAACTCAAAATGCGCGCTGATTATGCCCAAGTTGAGCAGATTAAAAAGCGCGCTGATCACTTAGAAGTGGTGCTTAGTCCGGCAGGAACCACGCAATATAGTAGTAAAGAAATTTTACATGCAATTGCTGCGACAAAGTTTCGATCAATCATCAAGCAGAACCACGATAAATATCAAATTGAATTAGTGATCCAGCCAACGATGGCGTCAGCCGAGTGGCTCCTAGAGCTAGATCATTTCCTACAGGCGCTAGAAGTTAGTCGTGATAAGCAGCGCCAGCAGGAATCAGCAAAGGAGAATTTGCATGCGAATTGATAAATTTTTAAAGATGGCTAGAATTATTAAACGACGACCGGTTGCAAAAAAAATTACAGATCAAGGGCGCGTACTTATTGATGGGAAAGTAGCAAAATCTGCTAGTTTAGTTAAAACGGGGGATCAGCTTACCATCAAATTTGGGAATAAGACGCTAGTTGTAAGGGTTACAGCCGTAGTGCAAACCACTAAAAAAAGTGATGCTGAGCAAATGTATGAGGTAGTTTCAGAAACTTACGAACGTGACTATCAAAAAGAATCAGAGGAACTCTTGTAAAATACAATTTGTTGTTGTAACATGACTGGTAAAGTTGCTAGGTAGTTGTGGAGGAGGATTATCGTGGAAAAGCGAACTAATGTAGCTCAGTTGCATGCAGCAATTGGAACCAAACACCAAACACGGTTACTATCTCCACGACGAGCGCGTCGAGCGTTGATAATCAGCGCACTAATTGCGGTTATCCTAGTATTTTTGACGTTGCAATGGTTTGGTGCCCGAGTGCAACTACACCAGCTCAATGCTAATATCAGTAAAGAGCAGGTTCGATTGGAACGTCAACACCAGCGCCAATCTCAGTTACAGCATCGACAAAAATTGTTGAAAAATAACGATTACATTAAAAGTCAAGCGCAGACGAAGTATGGTTATACTAAACCAGGTGAAACGAATTTTCGGCTAATGAACCATAAATAAGCACAGGTTATTACCGGACGTGAAAAAACTTAAACAAGTTTTTTCACGTCTTTTTACTATGCTATAATACGGATTAAGTAATTATGAACAGAGGAGGATTAAGTTTTTGGGGCTTGCAGTTGGAGAGATTGTTACAGGAAAAGTTACTGGAATTACTGGATTTGGAGCGTTTGTTGACCTTGGTAATCGCCAGACTGGACTAGTTCACATTAGTGAAGTTTCGTCTGAGTATGTCAAAGATATTCATGACGTGTTAGCGGTGGGCGATGAGGTCGCGGTGAAGGTCACTAAAATTGGTTCTGATGGCAAGATTGCGCTTTCAATTCGCAAGGCCAACTCGCAAGATTCAGCACGAAAATCAGGTCAAGCTGATTCAAAACGTCATTCAATGGGGCAACCAGCAACTACTCCAAAACCACGTGGCACTCGTGCTAATCACCAAACGACGGGCGAATTTGATGATCTACTTTCTAATTTTTTAAAGGAAAGTGAGCATCGCTTGTCAGATATTAAAAAGAATACCGAAGGAAAACGCGGTGGTCGCGGTGGTCGTCGCAAGTAAAACCAGGGTGGTTTCCTGGTTTTTTGTTTAAAGGGGGCGCAGCAGTGCGTGGATTTACAACAAAAAATAGATAAATTGGTAGCGCAACACCAATGGTGGCGGCCAGGAGAAAATGTGGTTGTAGCAGTATCTGGAGGCATCGACTCAATGGTACTGTTAGATTTGTTACAAAGACTAGGAACGGACCGACCAGCTTTAATCATAGCGCACGTTAACCACTGCTTACGCGCAAACAGTACCCATGAAGCAGCTGCATTACAAAGATATTGTGAGGTTCGCAAGCTCCCCTTTTTTATGACTAACTGGAAGCATGGAGAGCTTGATCATGGTATTGAGGAGCAAGCCCGACAGTTTCGTTACCGTTTTTTTGCCGAAATCATGAGGACAACCGGTGCGCACTGGCTCCTAACCGCCCACCAGCAAAATGATCAGGCGGAAACCGTTCTAATGAAGTTGATTAGAACTGGCAATCTGGCAGCCGTTAGTGGCATGCGTCAGGTTCGCTGTTTTCCACCAGGACGGTTATTAAGACCGCTATTAACGGTTTCAAGAACTGAAATTGAAACATATGCCGAAAGAAGGGCATTAACCTGGTCAAAAGACGAAAGTAATGCGACCAATGCTTTTTTGCGAAATCGGATTCGTCACCAAGTATTGCCAGCCCTTGTGAAGGAAAATCAGCAAGCAGTTGCACATTTGGCAGCATTTGCCACTAACCTACAGCAGCAAAATGATCGAGAAGTGGTGTCTCTAGATCAAACCCTATCTCCATTGAAAATTACCAATGGTTCGCAATCAATTGGGCTACCACTTCCCTTAGTAACTACGAATGTTGCAGGAGCGGTTCGCTGGTTATTAGGGCAATTGACGAGCAAAGTGCAAATCAGTGATCGACAATGTCAAGAAATTGCAAAATTGCTTGCCAATCAAGCCAAGCCGCAGGGTCAGATAGACTTAGGATCAGGTTATGTTTTGCAAAAAACTTATCAGCAGTTAACGATTAGTTGGCAGGGAAATAATTACGGGGAATGCCCCCAAAAAGTCCCAACTTTTGTGGTAAGATTAAACCACTGGTATCCATTAGCAGCAGGTCGTTGGTTTAAAGTATCCAAGGAGCCAGGTTCAAACCCACCACACGGGGGAACTAGGTTTGCTTTGCGAGCTGATCAGTTGCCCTTACGGGTTCGTCGTAGCCGTCCGACTGATCAACTTCGATTGGCTAACGGTGGTCATAAAAAACTTCGGCGGGTCTTTATTGACCATAAATTGGCAACTGAGAACCGGCAGCTTTCACAGACCCTGGTCACCAGTGATGGCGTAGTGCTAGCAGTTTTGGGAGTTCAGAGTAGTGTATTAATTCCCCAAACAATGGCTGATCATTATTTACTGAGGTTGAAATGAAAGGATTAATAATGGATAATGACATCCAACGAGTGTTGTACAGCGAGGCAAAGATTCAGGAAACCTGTAAACGGTTAGGCTCACAACTAACGAACGTTTATCGATCTAAACGTCCGTTAGTGGTTTGTGTGCTGAAAGGGGCAGTTCCTTTCACTGCCGATTTAATTAAGCGTATGGATGTATACATGGATCTTGATTTTATCGATGTGTCTAGCTACCATGGGGGAACTAAATCTTCTGGAACGGTAAAACTGCTCAAAGATTTAGATACATCAGTTGCTGGTCGGGATGTTTTGTTTGTCGATGACATTGTCGATACTGGGAAAACACTGGTGTATTTGCAACGGCTCCTAAGAAATCGGGGAGCAGCTTCAATGAAGGTTTGTACTCTGATGGATAAACCTGAAGCTCGTCCCAGTGATGGAGTCAAGGCTGATTACGTTGGTTTTCAGGTTCCCAATGAATTTTTAGTTGGGTATGGTCTAGATTATCAAGGTAAGTATCGAAATTTGCCGTATGTTGGAATTCTAAAACCAGATATTTATCAAGCGTAATCAGTCGTTTACCATTTAAAAAAGTGATAGAATTTTAATATTAAATAATAATGTAGCGTGGAGGACTTAAATGAAAAACAATCGAAATGGGCTGTTTCGTAGTAGTCTGTTTTATATCATCATGTTTGTATTAGTGATGGGTGTCATTCTCTTCGCCACTGGCGGGAGCGGAACAAAACCAGCGCAGACCCAAAAGATTCAATCTAGTCAATTTGTTAACGACTTAAAGCAAAACAAAGTTAAAAAGTACGGGATTGAATCTGCTAATGGTGTTTATAAAATCACCGGTGAATATCGAAAGCCACAAGAAGTCAAGAATAACAATAATAACGGTTTTCCGTTTAAGTTTGGAAACAAAGGTCTAGTTAAACAGAATACTAAACAGACCAAAACGAAGCAGTTTTCGACTAACCTGGTCAAAAGTGATGCAACGGTTCGTGAAATTAACGGTTTGTCCAAGCAGCATCAAGTTGAAGTAAATGCAACTCCTACCCAGTCAAATGGGTTTTGGTTAAATCTGATTGTTTCAATTTTGCCATTGATTATTTTCATTTACTTATTTTATATTATGATGCGACAAGCTGGTAGCGGAGCTGGTGGTCCGGGCGGAGTCATGAAGGTCGGGAAGAGTCAGGCCAAACCCGTTAAAAGTAAGGTACGCTTTAGCGATGTTGCTGGTGAAGATGAGGAAAAACAAGAATTAGTTGAAGTGGTTGAGTTCTTGAAAGATCCTAAAAAATTCACTAGTCTCGGAGCAGTGATTCCTAAGGGGGTCTTGTTAGAAGGACCTCCAGGAACTGGAAAAACTTTATTGGCAAAAGCAGTGGCTGGAGAGGCCGATGTGCCTTTTTACTCCTTATCAGGATCTGATTTTGTGGAGATGTTTGTCGGAGTTGGTGCCAGTCGGGTTCGTGATTTGTTTGCTCAAGCAAAGAAAAACGCTCCAGCCATAATCTTCATCGACGAAATTGACGCAGTTGGTAGAAGACGTGGCGGCGGTATGGGTGGCGGTCACGATGAACGTGAGCAGACTTTGAATCAGCTGTTGGTTGAAATGGATGGTTTTTCTGGCAATGCTGGAGTAATCGTAATTGCTGCAACCAACCGATCCGATGTCCTTGATCCAGCCTTGACGCGTCCGGGTCGATTTGATCGGAAAATTTTGGTAGGTCAACCAGATGTTCGTGGTCGAGAAGCAATTTTAAAAGTTCACTCAAAAGATAAGCCAATTGATTCCTCAGTTGATTTGAAAGAAATTGCGAAGCAAACTCCTGGTTTTGTAGGAGCAGATTTGGCGAACCTCTTGAATGAAGCAGCGCTTCTGGCGGCACGTCGAGATAGTAAGGTAATTACTGCTGCTGATTTAGATGAAGCCGAGGATCGGGTAATTGCCGGACCAGCCAAGCGGAATCGAATTATTAGCCAGCACGAACGTGAAGTAGTTGCAAATCATGAAGCCGGGCATACGATTGTGGGATTAGTCCTGAATGATGCACGGGTTGTTCATAAGGTGACAATTGTTCCTCGTGGTCGTGCTGGTGGTTACGCTATCATGCTTCCTAAAGAAGATCAGCAACTCTTGTCGAAAAAGGATGCCATGGAACAAATTGCTGGAATGATGGGTGGTCGCAGTGCTGAAGAAATTGTGTTTGATTCCCAATCATCGGGAGCTTCCAATGATTTTCAACAGGCGACGCAAATTGCCCGCGCAATGGTTACGCAGTATGGAATGACGGATGAGTTAGGAACGGTCGCTTTAGAGGATCCTAATGCTGATCCGTATGCTGCTCGTAAATATTCTGAAAAAACTGCTGCTGAAATCGATAAAGCAGTCAAAGATTATACGGCTGCAGGTCATGAACAAGCCTTGCAAATTATTTCGGAGCATCGCCAGCAACATAAAGCAATCGCTGATGCATTATTGAAATATGAAACTCTAGATGAGAAACAGATTTTGAGCTTGTACAAGACGGGAAAATTACCTGCTACTGACCAGCATGATGAAGATGATTCTGAGTCGTTCAAACAGGCTCAACGTCATGCTGAAACTCACGATAACGAGGAAAACCGCGAGATTACTGATGACATTAAAGATGATCAGGGTCAACCGGACGATTAGTTCAATAGTCTCAAAAGAACGTAAGCATTGTGCTTGCGCTCTTTTCGAATTGAAGGGAGTTAGATATGGTGATGGATCAAGAGTTAGTCAAGGCAGTTACTACTGACCATAATTTTCGCGTGTTGCTGCTGAATGGTCAATCCGTAGTTGAAACGGCTCGGCTTAGTCATCATTTGACGAAAACAACAACCACCGTATTAGGACGGGGATTGCTCGCAACGCTGTTGCTTGCAAGTTCCGTTTTAAAGGGAACAGAAGGGTTGACGGTCAGGTTAAACGGCCAAGGACCGGTTGGTGGTATGTTGATTGATGCTGATGCGCACGGGACGGTTAAAGGTTATCTTCAACACGGTCAGGTCGAATTACCCTTCCTGGCTAATGGTGACGTTGACGTTGCTAGCGCAGTTGGAACCGATGGATTTTTAGAGGTTTTAAAAACCCAAGGAAATTTAGATCCATATACAAGTACGGTTCCGCTAGTCACTGGACAGATTGGCAGTGATTTTGCATATTATTTGGCCAAATCAGAACAAATTAACTCAGCAGTTGGAGTTTCAGTCGTGTTAGATGAGCATGGTCAAGTTAAGACGGCTGGTGGTTATTTGATTCAAACATTACCAGATGCTGATAACACAGCAATTGCTGCGTTAGAAGAACGATTGCCAAGGCTTCCTTCGATTGCAACTATGCTAACTACTGCTACGGATCCAGTTAAGTTAGCGGCGATGTTATTACCCGATGAACCAGTCAAAGTGTTGAGTCAAGAGCAAGTCGCTTTTGCATGTGATTGTTCAAAAGCTCAGTTTGCACAGAGTTTAGCAGGACTTAGCAGTTCTGAATTACGGCAATTGATCACGGAAGATCATGGTGCTGAGGTTGTTTGTCATTTTTGTGGGGCACGATATCAATTTTCAGCAACTGAATTACAACAGATTTTAGCTGAGAAAGGAAAATTATGAAAACAAATAGAGCTTGGAAAATCGGTGATCTAAAGATTGATAATCCGGTTGTCGTTGCTCCAATGGCGGGAGTAACTAACTCAGCCTTCCGGTTGATTTGTAAGAATTTTGGTGCGGGACTTGTCGTTTGCGAAATGATTTCTGATCGGGCGTTGATGTACAATAACAAAAAAACCCTCCAAATGATGAATGTTGAAGCTGCTGAACATCCCATGAGTATTCAGATTTTTGGCGGGAACAAAGAAACTTTAGTTGAAGCTGCTAAGTTCATTGATCAAAAAACGGCGGCCGATATTATTGATATCAATATGGGTTGTCCGGTTAATAAAGTGGTCAAGACTGATGCAGGGGCTCGGTGGTTATTAGATCCGCAAAAAGTTTACGAGATGGTTTCTTATGTTACAGATGCAGTTTCTAAACCGGTAACAGTAAAGATGCGGACGGGATGGGATGATGATCATTTATATGCCGTTCAGAATGCATTGGCTGCTGAAAAAGCTGGAGCTAGTGCGATTGCTATGCATGGTCGGACTAGAGAACAGATGTATTCGGGACACGCTAATTGGGAAATCTTAAAAGAGGTTGCTGACGCGTTGACGATCCCATTAATGGGAAATGGTGATGTGACTAGCCCCCAAATGGCTGCTCAAATGTTAGATGAAGTTGGTGCGACGGCCGTGATGATGGGTCGGGCAGTTGAAGGAAATCCATGGATTTTACGGCAAACTGAACATTACCTATCCACGGGAGAATTATTACCAGTGCCAACGGTTGCCGAACGCATGCAAATGGCCAAGGATCATTTGCATGGCTTAGTACAATTAAAGGGTGATCGGGTTGGTGCGCATCAATTTCGTGGGCATGCGGCCTATTATCTGAAAGGAGTTTCACACTCGGCGCGAACTAAAGTGGCTCTTTTTAATGCTGATAGCGAAGCCCAAATGGATCAGATTATTGATGATTTTGTTGCAAAAACAGAACAACGTCAGAAAAAAGACCTGCTGACGGCGCAGCACTAGAAATTTCTATGATAAAATTATGTTACTTAATTTAGTTTGGAGGAGAAACGGTGGCACAAGATCCGAAACAACAACGCAAGCAAGCTCGCCAGATGAATGATCAAATGCGGGTTCGTCGCGAAAAAATGAATGATTTGTTAGCAGAGGGCATCGATCCTTTTGGTCATGAATTTAAACCAACTGCCTTAGCAGCAGAATTGGATCAAAAATACGATCAATTCAGCAAAGACGAGCTAGAGAATAAACACATTGAGGTAACAGTTGCAGGTCGGATGATTGCTAAACGGGGAAGTGGAAAGGTTGGTTTCGCTGACTTATTAGATCGTTCTGGCAAGATTCAGATTTATGTGCGAAAGGATGTTGTTGGCGAACAAGCTTATCATATTTTTAAGCGAGCTGACATTGGTGACTTCTTAGGTTTTACTGGAGAAGTGATTAAGACTGATATGGGTCAGTTGACGATTCGTCCTACTAAGGTCACCTTTTTGTCTAAAGCATTGCGACCATTACCCGAAAAATATCATGGGCTTCAAAATAAAGAGCAAAAGTATCGGCAACGATATCTAGATTTGATTTCTAATCGGACTAGCTTCGACCGCTTCCAACAACGGGCACAGATCATTAAAGCGGTGCGTAGTTATCTAGATAATGATTTGGACTTTACTGAAGTTGAGACACCAGTTTTACATTCCTCTGCTGGTGGTGCCTCGGCTCGCCCCTTTATTACCCATCATAATGCGTTAGACATTGATTTATACCTGCGAATTGCGCTAGAGTTACATTTAAAGCGTTTGATTGTCGGGGGAATGGGGCGTGTCTATGAAATTGGGCGGGTCTTTCGTAATGAAGGCATGGACAAAGAGCACAATCCGGAGTTCACAGAACTGGAAAGTTATGCGGCCTATTATGATTTTTATGATGTGATGGATGAGACTGAGGGGATTTTTCGCAGTGCTGCCAAAGTGGTTAGTCCTGATTTGAAGATTGAATATCAGGGACAACCGGTAGATTTGGGGCAACCATTTAAGCGAATTCACATGGTTGATGCGATTAAAGAAAAGACGGGAGTCGACTTTTGGCCCAAATTATCAACAGAACAGGCTCGCCAGCTTGCTGATCAACATCAGGTTTCTTATGAAAATTACTGGCAAACCGGGCACATTATCAATGCCTTTTTTGAAAAATTTGTAGAACCAACGATTACAGATCCGACGTTTGTTTATGGTCATCCAATTGAGATTTCACCGTTAGCTAAGAAAAATGCTGATGATGCAAGATTCACTGATCGATTTGAACTTTATATTTTGGGAAATGAGTATGCAAATGCCTTTTCTGAATTGAATGATCCAATTGATCAACGACAACGGTTTGAAGCTCAGGCGCAAGAACGAGTTGACGGAAACGAAGAAGCGCAAGGAATTGATGATGATTATGTGAAGGCTCTCGAATACGGGATGCCTCCTACTGGCGGACTTGGAATTGGGATTGATCGGTTAGTGATGTTGCTAACGGATGCTCCTTCTATTCGTGATGTTTTGTTATTTCCAACTATGCGACCAGAAGATTGATTTTGGTAAGCCCTTTGTTTTGAAAGGGCTTTTTTTTATGAATAATTTGATAAGCTATTGACAAGCGCCATCAGAGAAGCTAAGCTATTACTTGTGCTTAAAAGGGAGGAATTCCTTGTTAGATTTTTATTAATGATTTATTCGATTAAATTCATTGACAAATATTTACTAACGCGCTATGAT